>PAIR01000019.1 GCA_002704905.1 Fidelibacterota bacterium | reverse complement strand
ATCCGTTTTTTTAATTCTTTGGGTTGAATTTTTTTCATTCAATAAAATTCCTATAATTTGTAAAACCATCTTACATTCCAATTATAAACTTCAGAATAATCCTATGAAAACAAAGCTTATTCTTCTTTTTTCACTTATACTTTTTGTCAGCTGCGCTTCTAGTGGAGCTGAGCGAAAGCCGTCTAGGCCTCGAAATTTTATTTCTTTTGAAGAGATTCAATCTCTNTCTGGTGCCTTTACNGCAAAAGATGTNGTTGTGCTCGCTCGACCATTTTGGCTCCGTGGACTAGCNGGTTACGACCCTTCCNTTTATATAAATAGCATAGAGNTGGGTGGTGTTGAATCGCTTGANAACGTTTCCATTCAAGCTATTCAAGAAATGAAATATCTTTCGCCCTCTGAGGCAACAACCATGTATGGGACCAATAACATGGGTGGTGCTATCGAGATTAAGTCAAGGTAGCGCANATCTCTTCTTTGTCGGTAATAATACCCGCAACATTATATTTTATTATATGATTTGCTGCGGGGCGTGTGTTTACTGTCCACACATTTAATTTTTTTCTCCTTTTTTTTGCATAAGCAATCAACCCCTCACACAATATATCCGCTCTCGGGTGTATATAATTTGGTCGCGCTAAGGATAAAAATAAAATTGCCCTCAGAGACTCAATTAAATAGCCTGTTTTAATTTTTGAGTTTATTACTTTGACTATTCTCAGCACTATTGGATTAAAACTGGAAACTAAAATATTCTTTTCCATTTTATGTTTGGTTATGATCCGCGCCACTTTTATAGCGATAGAAACATCAAATATTTTTCTGAATTTAATCTCAATGTTTAGATTGGGCACTTCTGAATATCTCTCTAAAATATCTTCGAGTTTTGGAATCCTCTCTGCTCTTGTAGAAACAGGGTTTACTGCGTGATAAGTCTCAATTTCAAAAGCGGTTTTTTCAAAAAAGTATCCAAAACCGTTGGTCTCTCGTTCTAAATCGTGGTTGTGTGAACAAAAGATTGTTCCATCCTTGGAAGCTACGACATCCAATTCTAATCCTGTGAAGCCGTCTAAAACAGCCTTAGTATATGCAGGATCTGTGTTTTCTGGATAATAGGTTTTGTCACCGCGATGACTATAGCACACGATTGATTGTTTGGTTTCTGTCTTCATTAAATCCTTGTAAAGCTAAATAAGTAAACATCAATTTAATTCCACAAAAAGACGAAGGCTTTATAATTATAATTTGTTGGCCCCTTCTAAAATATTTTATATCAGGACTTCAATTATTAGAACTATAGTTTGTAAAATAAGACTTCAATTTTGGAAATCTTAGAATGATTTTAACCATAGCAATGTTAGCTTTTTTTCTTGTGACTGTATTATTTATTCTTGATGCAAGTCGCGAACAGGTTCTATCAAGCGAGGTCTCAACATTCCTTCAACCATTTGCTGCTGAAACAATTGTGAAGCATCGTTACAATGCTCGGCCGGATTTGATTTGGAACGCTCTAACTGAATTAGCTCACTACAACTTTTGGTTCCCGGGCGTACTCCGAATTTTACCTATGGTGGAGACTGATCGTTACGTTCATCGTTATTCGTTCGATAAATTCAATTTTTCTCCAGGCGCTGTAATTCGTTTGAGACCCTTTAGTCTTTCTCCTACTTTTAAGGGCAAAATCATATCTGTACAAGAAAATAAGCAATTGGCTTTAGAAATGCGTTTTAACCCCGTACACAAAGAAACGGTCGTCTTCAGTCTTGAACCATCTCCTGAGGGAACAACTGTTACATGTCGAAGAACAAGTCGGGGCGTTTTTTCTTGGATAACCCTGTGGGGCTTTTCAAACAACAAATCTAAAATTCTAGACAACCTTGGTTATTTTATTCCTGAGGATATAATTGAGGAAACTGATGGTGATGGCGAAGTTAAAGAAGCGGGGCCCCAATATAGTCGTGAAGCAATTATCGCTCGTGCTGTTCAAGCGGGTCTTGATGGCAATATGGATCTTGTTAACGAAATCCCCGACAAGCCAACAAGGGGTATGGCTAAAGCAATGCTCGTTCAATCTAAACGGAAGGGCAATATAATGCCCGAGCATTTAGTAAAGGCTCTCTCTGAAGAACCTTCAACCACAGCGCCATCTACAGCACCAGAAGGCGTAAAAAAAGTAGAAAGTTCTGATAGCGGACTTCCGGATTTTGTTAATACTGAGGATTTAATTTCATATGTTGTAAATAAAGCTCTAGACGGTGATGACGAGTCCATTAATGCAATTAAAGATAAAGCAACTCGGGGCAAGGCCAAGGCAATGGTGGTAAAAATCAAACGGGGCTCTATTGATCGTCCTGAGGTGCCTGAGGTCCCTACAAGTGGATCAGCCAGTGCCGTCGACGCAGAGCCTGGCGTTCCAGATCCGGTCTCTTCTGAGGTTGAGTCAGAAGAAAACTTAATTAGTCGCCTTGTTACCGCGGGCCTAGATGGCAATATGGATGAAATCAACGCACTTGAAAGCAGGGTTCTTCGTGGAAAAATTAAAGCCGCTATTGTAAAAGAAAAGCGTGTTCGCGGTCTTTAGTCTTTATTTAATTTTATATTGATACTGATATATCCCGCGCTCCTTATTTACGGGTAAAATTTCTTCTAATAATAACTCTGGTTCCTTGATCTCATCTGTAAATAGACGAACACCCTTTCCAAATATCATTGGATGCGGGGTCAAAAAAAGGTGTGTTAAATATGATATAAATTTTGAATTTGTTTTTCCACCCCCAGCAATAAAGCATTTTTTGGTATTAAGGCGTTTAAGAATATCCTTTGGCTTATCCTTTCTGTGGAATACAATAATTTCTCTACCTTTTAGCTCGTCCTTTATGCAAGCCCGAGTTCTTGAGCCCATAATGAGTGGGTATCCCAAGGTTTGTTTTTTAAAAAGGTTTAAATCTTGAGACCAGGTAATGGTTTCTTTTGGGTGTCTTGCTATAAAGCCGTCTTGCGTAACAGCTGCTATAAGAATAACATCCACTATAAATTATTCGTCAGTCCCGGCTGAAATTGTAAAGAGATTTTTTGGGTCAATATAGGTTTTTATTGCAGCATTAACATTTTCCAACGTCAATGAATTAATTATTTCAGGGTATTTATCTAAATAATCAATTGGTCGTCCCTGCTCTGCGTTTGATAATATTTTACCGGTTAANCCNCTNGTTGAATCCATGCTAACTTTAAATGAGCCTGAAATGGTTGTTTTTTTTGCAGATAACTCNTCTTTTGTTANTCCTTTTTTAAACCAGAGTTCAATTTGATCCATTGTTGCTTTTTGGCCTTTTTTTAATATTTCTGGTGCAAATGTGCCCCACGTGCTCCAATAGCCATCCGAGCCAAAACTAACGCCTGAGATTGAACTGCCGATTCCATAAGTCAGGCCCTGTTGGTCTCGCACTGTTTGCATTAGCCGTGCTGAAAAGTTTCCACCCAAAATATATACGGCCATCATAAGGTCATAATAATTTTCATGTTCTCTATCTATTCCAATTGGTTGGCCGATAAAAACATCTGTGCTTGTCTTGTCGGGAACATGTATTGTTTCCGACCCTTTTTGTGGGGGTTTTGCCTTTTCAATGATCGGCGGCAACTCCAATTGTCTGAGGCTCCAACCACCAAAAGCCTCTTGAATTAAAGCGTTAAACGCTTGGGGTTGAAGGTCTCCGGCGGCAACTATATTTAATGACCCTAGGCCATATGCCGCCTTATGAAAAGTTGCGAGCTCTTTACTTGTTACTTGACTAATTAATTGAATTGATTTTTCTAGCGTTTCACGATAATTGGGGTGTGTTTGTGGAAAGAGAGCCCTAAGCAACCCTATTGTGGCGCGTTTTTTTGTATCTTCCTTCTGACGCTCTAGGTTGCCAATAATTCTGGTTTTTAGTGTGGCCAGTTCCTCATTAGAGAAAAGTGGCTTTTGCAGTTGCTCCGCTAAAAGTGAAATGACTGATTTTAAATTATTTTTTAAACAAAAGCCTGTAAAGTTTGTGTGATACTGCGTGCTAGAAAAATTTAATTCAGCCCCAACAGATTCTAATGTCTCGCTTATTTTATATTTGTCTTTTAACTCTGTTCCCTTGTCTAGCATAGCTGCCGCAAGCGACGGTATTTTATGGTTTTTGGTGATCGTATGCAGCGACCCGCCCAATATGCTACCGGAAATTGTAATAACATCTTTGACTCCCGTTGGCATTACAAGCGTTGTAAGGCCTTCGGCGATGTTTCTTGTTTTAACTTGTTCTGAAAAAATACCCATTTATGTTGTTGTCTCCACAGCCACAAACCAACCAGTCGTTGACTGATCCTCAACAAGACATTTTTTTGCTGTGTCTTTAATCATTTTGTTTGTTACGGTTTTAATGTTGTCCATAAATGTTGTGTAAAATGTCCAATCTCCAATTGCAATTGCTTCGTTCAGAGCGCTGGCAACAGCATATGTGCCGTCTCGGCTAAAAGCAACGGTTGCTCTCATTTGGGCCTTTGCTCTTTTTAGCTCTTCGGCAGAAACGCCGTTAGATATGATATTATTATATTCTTTTAAAATTATTTCTTCCACTTTCGCGTGTTCAGTGCCTGGCGTCAGAAAAATATATGTAATAAATAAGCCATTATCTAGAAACGGGAAATCATAAATAAAAATAGACGTCGCTAAGCCTTTATCTATAATTAATCTGTTTAGTCGGCTTGTTTTCCCATCTGCTAAAATCTTTCCAATCAACTGAAACGCGTATGTGTTTTTATGCCTGCCTTGTGGTGTTTTATGTGCAACTCCAACAATTTCTGTTTGCCCCGCGCGCTTAACTATTGTTCTTCTCGGTCCCTCCTGTATTGGCTCTTCGGTATATACGCCTGGGATCGGGTTTTTACTTTTTGTGTGTTCAGAAAAATATTTATTTATCAGCGAGAGTGTGTCTTTTTTGTTAAAGTCGCCAATTGCCGTTGCCACTGCATTATTTGGCCAATAATATGTATTATAAAATTCTTTTAGTCTCTCTGTTGATACATTCTCAATATCAGATCGCCAACCAATGGTGGAGTGATGATATGGATGTGCCTGGTATGCTGTCGCCCAAATATTTTTATCTAAAACATCAAAGGGGCTATTTTCTCCTCTTTCAAACTCGTTTCTTACAACGGTCATTTCCGGTTGTCGGTCTTCGTCTCTCAAAAAAGCATAGCGCATTCGATCAGACTCTATTGCTATTGCGCGCTCCAGGTGTTCGCTTGGAACGACTTCAAAATAATTCGTTCTATCATTCCAGGTTGTTGCATTTATCTGGGCTCCAATATTTTGGAGCTGGGTCCATATTGCGGTGTTCTTCTCTTTATTAAAATTCCGCGAGCCTTTAAACATTAAATGTTCCAGAAGATGAGTTGCTCCTGTATATCCAATTGCTTCATTCCTAGACCCAACCTTGTAAGTCACCATAAAAGTTGCCACCGGCGCCGAGTGGTCTTCTAGCACAAGAACTTTGAGGTCATTTTTTAATAAAACATATTCCTCAATCCCACCAGATGATTTGACATAATCAAATCCATTAAATTTTTGATTATTTTTTTGGGACATATAAATCTGTGATTGTGCCTTCAAAGGCTTCTGCAGCCAAGCCAATCGTCTCTCCAAGGGTTGGGTGGGGGTGGACGGACAGTCCTATGTCCATTGAGTCGGCGCCCATTTCAATTGCTAAAACGCCTTCTGAAATAATATCGCCCGCAGACGGGCCAACAATTCCTATTCCAAGAATTTGTTTGGTTTCCGGGTCAAATAAAAGCTTGGTCTTGCCCTGGCGTGCCCCTATTGCAATCGCTCTTCCGCTTGCTGCCCAAGGAAATTCTCCTTTTTCATATTCGATTTTATTTTTCTTTGCGTTCGTCTCTGTTAGCCCTGCCCACGCAACTTCTGGGTCAGTATAAACCACGCTTGGAATCGCGCGCACATCCATTGCCGAAGGATGTCCTGACGCCACCTCAGCCGCAACCTTTCCTTCGTGAGTGGCTTTGTGTGCCAGCATGGGGTTACCAGAAATATCACCAATGGCGAAAATGTTTTTTGCTGTCGTTCGTTGATACATATCAACTTTTATAAAGCTCTTGTCATCTATTTCTATATCTGTGACTTTAAGATTTAATAAGTGTGAATTTGGTTTTCGCCCAACGGCGATCAAGACTTTGTCATAAGAGTCTGTTGTTTTCCCTTTTTTGTTCTCTATGACAACCTTTAGCCGACTGTCCTTTACGGGCTCAATGCTTGATACTTTTGAAGACAGAAGAATTGATTCAAATTGTTTTTTTAGTTTTTGGTGTAGCGGCTTTACAAGGTCGGTATCAGCCTCAGGAATTAAATTTGGTAAAAATTCAACAACGGAAACCGCCGCTCCAAGGGCCGCATAGACCTGTCCCAACTCTAAGCCGATTACACCTCCACCGACGACCAGTAGTCTCTCTGGTATGCTTTCCAGTTCTAATGCTGTTTTTGAGGTGAGCAAAGAAGGGTGGTTTTTAGGCACCCCAGGAATCATTGATGATGTAGATCCGGCCGCTATAATACATTTATCGAACTCAACAGTTCGACTCGCCGCTCCAGTTTTAATCTGTATTCGATTGTTTGATAAAAAAGAGGCCGCCCCTTGTATTGTCTTTACTTTTCTCCCTGCCGCCATTTGCGCAATACCATTGTTTAGTTTTTTTACAATGCCGTTTTTGTGCTCTCTCACTCTGTTTATATCAATCGTCGGGTCATTATATGACACTCCCAGTTTAGCAAGGTGGTTGGTCTCTCCTATCGCTTTAGAGATGTGTAAAAGCGCTTTTGATGGAATACATCCTCGATTTAAGCAAACCCCGCCCAACTCTGGGTCTCGATCTATTAAAACAACTTTTTTCCCTAGATCAGCTGCTCGAAAAGCCGCTGCATACCCACCTGGGCCGGCGCCAATAACTACTATTTCTACCTGTTCTAATTTTAGCACTTACTTCTCTTCAAAAAGTGACTTGTTAGATAGTGTTTCAGATAGTTTTGTCGTAAAACTCGCTGCTGCCGCGCCATCTATAACGCGATGATCGTACGATAAAGAAAAGGGTAAAAGGTAGGCGCGTGTTTTTTCTTTTACTTGTTGGTCTTTTTTGTTCCCCCAATAACTTCGCGAGACTCCTAAAATAGCAACCTCGGGAGGGTTTATTATCGGCGTAAAAAAACGTCCGCCAATTCCGCCCAAACTTGAGATTGTAAACGTTCCTCCTTTCATTTCGTCTGCATTTAGTTTTTTGGCCCGAGCGCGCTCGCTCAAATCAATTATTTCTTCTGAAAGTTCAATAATTGATTTTCTATCAGCTTCTTTTATAACCGGCACGGTTAATCCGCTTGGAGTGTCCACAGCAATCCCAATATTATAATAATTTTTTATAACAAGATTTTCTTCTGTGCTATCTAGCGAGCTGTTAAAAGCTGGGAATTCTTTTAACATGCGCGTGACCGCTGTAATTAAAAAAGGTAAAAGGGTAACCTTCGTTCCTTTTTTCTCTAACTTCTTTTTTAATTTTTTACGATGCTGTTCTAATTCAGCTATGTTCGCCTGGTCAAACTGGGTCACGTGTGGTATTGTCTGCCAGGCCCGCTGAAGCCTTTGTCCAGTTATACGTTGAATTTTTGAGAGTTTTTGGACCTCTACTTCACCCCAGTGAGAGAAATTAACTGCAGGGCGGGGGGCCGAAATGTTTCCAGATGAAATCATCATTTGGATTTTTATATAGCCGTTAAGATCGTCTTTTGTAATTCGCCCTTTTTCTCCTGTTCCTTTAATTATTTGAAGATTAATTCCCAACTCTCTTGCGAGTCGCCGTACTCCTGGGGATGCAAATATTTTTTCTGTTAATTCTGTCGCGTCTGGTTCAAGCGTTTTTTCTTTTTGTCTTGTTTTTGATGCGCGCTTTGTGCTCTCGGGCCGGTTGTTTTTTTCTGCCTTTTTTTCTTTAGGGGCTTCTTTTGCTGATTCTATTTTTATTAATCGTTGGCCTGGTTTAATTCTCTCTCCGATTGAAACCAATATTTCTAGAACTTTTCCGTTCGTTTCGCTTGGAATTTCCATGGAGGCCTTGTCAGACTCCAAAACAAGAACCGTCTCATTAGTCTTTATGGTGTCTCCAATAGATACCAGGATTTCGCTAACCTCTGCTCCGTCAATACCTTCTCCCAAGTCTGGTAGTATTAATTCTTTAATCAACTGATTCTCCTATACCGTGATGGGGCTCGGTTTTTCTGGATCAATATTATATTTTTTTATTGCCTCATCCGCTTTGGACATGTCCATTTTGCCCTCAAGCGCAAGTGCTCTTATTGCTGTTAAAACTATATAATATCGGTCAACTTCAAAAAAATGTCGCAAATTTTCTCTTGTTTCGCTCCTTCCAAAGCCGTCTGTTCCCAAAGCATAATACTTACCTGGAACATATGGTGCAATCTGTTCTGATACCATTTTTACATAATCAGATACGGCCACCGTTGGGACCTTGTGTTGGCTCAATCGCTTTTCTAGGTGGGATTTTTTTTGCTTTTTATCTGGGTGTATCAAATTCCACCGCTCAACCTCTTCTGCGTCTCTGCGCAGCTCACTAAAACTGGTCACGTTCCAAATCCCCGGCTCAATGCTCCAATCTTTTTTTAACAAATCTGCGGCCGCAAGAACTTCTCCCATTAGCGGGCCGCTTCCAAGCAGACGAATTGTCGGCGATTTGGTTGAGTGTGTTTTATATAAGCCTTTAATTATATCTTCTTCTACGCCCTTCGGCATTGCGGGGTGGGTGTAGTTTTCGTTTTCAAGCGTTAGGTAATATATAACATCTTTGTTGTTTTGGCACATTTCTTGCATTCCCTGATGAATTACAACGGCAATTTCATATGCATATGATAAATCATAGGCTTTTATATTTGGTGTTGCCGCAGCTGCCAAGTGGCTGTGGCCATCTTGATGTTGAAGGCCTTCTCCGTTTAGCGTTGTTCTTCCTGCGGTTCCTCCCAATAAAAAGCCTCGTGCACGCATGTCTCCTGCGGCCCAAATAAAATCCCAAACACGTTGGAAGCCAAACATGGAATAATAAATATAAAAGGGAATCATTTTAATCCCATGATTGCTATAGCTGGTAGCCGCAGCAATAAAAGAAGAGACGGCCCCCGCCTCATTAATTCCTTCTTCTAGTATTTGTCCGTTTTTTGCTTCCTTGTAATATAGAAACTGCTCTGAATCTACTGGATCATAAAGCTGTCCTTTGCTGGCATAAATACCGAGCTGCCTAAAAAGCGGGTCCATACCAAAAGTCCGTGCCTCGTCTGGAATAATTGGTACAACGTGTTTTCCAATTTTTTTGTCTTTTGTTAATATTGTTAAGAGGCGAACATATGCCATGGTTGTTGAAATTTCACGAGTGCCCGTGCCCTCTATCAACTCTTTAAAGATTGAAACTTTTGGAACAGCAAGAGGTTTTGAGTTGTCCCCTCTGCTTGGTTGGGGCCCTCCGAGAGCCTTTCTTCTTTCTTTTAAATACTTGTATTCTGGCGTCCTATTAGAAAAGCGATAAAA
>PAIR01000018.1 GCA_002704905.1 Fidelibacterota bacterium | reverse complement strand
AATTTATTTTTTTCGAAAAATCATCGCTTTATCAAAGCGATTTTCCTCACCACTTCTGATCCGCTGAATATTACTCCTATGAGTAAATGTTATAAACCATGGTATTAATAAACTGAATACCAACAGCGATAATGGAGCAGCATCTAGCCCAATAAATGGCGGTAATATTAATAGAAAAATAGGTAAAGAGGCTGAAGCTAGAATAGATGCCAACGACATATATCCAGTTAAAATAGTGGTCAGTATAGCTACACTTACACAAAATGGAAATACGGTGGGGTAGAGGGCTATTAGCATACCTGCTAATGTTGCCACACCTTTTCCTCCCTTAAATCCACTAAAAATTGTATAGGTATGACCTATTACTGATGAGAAGCCACACAAGATTTGGATTACACCCAGATCTGGGATGCTCTGTAGGTTAATAAATAACGGTGCAAAAAAAGCCACAGGCAGCCAGCCTTTGAATACATCGACAACGATCACAACTAAGGCGGGTTTCCATCCCATTATACGAAATACATTGGTACCGCCCGCATTTCCACTCCCATATTCACGGATATCAATCCCTTTTTTCATTCGACCCACAATAATACTGGTGGGAATTGATCCTGTTAGATAACATAAAAATATTAACAGGATCAAATAAGTGAATTCAAGCATGTATAAAAGTTTTTATTAAATAATTGAATTACTATATTTATTAAGATTGGGGTGGAAGTTTTCCACTTAGTGAATTCCCAGGATCTAGTATACCACCTGAGATGATTGCCTTTAAACCATCTTCCACAGAAATATCCGGATGAATAGCATCTTTTTTAGGAATTACAATAAATACACCGGACGTGGGGTTAGGCGTTGTGGGAACAAACACATGATAAAATGTATCACCATTCTCATTTTTTGATTGGTTTGTTACAAAGCACATAGTCCAGAGGCCTTCTCGTGGATATTGAATAAAAATTACCTGTTGAAANGATTTAACTGTAGAACCGGAAAAGGCACTGGTTATTTGTTTGATAGTATTATATATGGTATTAACGATAGGNAGTTTAGCCAAGATTTTTTCACCCCAGTTAAATAGTGTTTTACCCAGTACATTGGTAATGATAAGCCCAAGCACAAAAATAAAGAGTAGTGTGAGGATAATGCCAAGTCCNGGTATTTCGATACCAACCTTTTTAAGAAACGGGGAAGCAAGACTATCGAGAAAGNTAAATAAAAATTTCAGTATCCAAAANGTAACGGCAATGGGGACGATNGCTAAAAGTCCAGCAANAATACGTGTTTTAATAGATTGCCACATNTTANATGATTCCTATTTTACATGAACAATGAATTAGAAAATTTACAGGGCGCCCTCTAAGTTCAGAAGGTAATTTTTCANATCTAATCCACCACCATATCCACCAAGNCCACCGCCAGTAGCCAGTACACGATGACAAGGGATCACAATAGGTAACGGGTTGTTGGCATTGGCTGACCCGGCTGCCCTGACCGCTTTTGGATTTCCAGCATTCTTAGCTACTTGTTGGTAGGTTCTGTATTGGCCATAAGGAATATCTTTTACCACCATAAGTACCTTTTGATGAAAGGGAGGCATGATTAAATTTAATTTAAGATTAAAGAAATTGCGTTTCCGCAAAAAATATTGATTCAATTGATGAACTACATCTGATAGCATATTATTATCTCGAACAATGGTTTCACCTGGAAATCTTTTCAAGATTATAGATTCAAATTGAGGTATTTGGTATTCAAAAATAATATGATTTAATCCTTTTTCAGACTTGGCCAATAATAATTTTCCAATGGGAGAATCAATAATTGTGTATNCAATCACATAAGAATTTACATCCAAATAAAGAATCANTCTTNATNGACNATTNCTNATTTAAAAAGATAACCAATAANAATTTGTGTACTTGAAGTNGCGATTNTTATCTTATAATTTTCCGCGCTATTAATTGTAATAAATTTTCATGATAAACGTACAAAACCTAATAAAAGATTTTACTCTTAGTAAAAAGCAGCGTAAAGAAATGGGTGATGATTATAAANACACCAAAATNNTACGTGCAGTTGATGGTATAACTTTTGANTGNAAGCCAGGTCGTATATTTGGATTACTTGGACCAAACGGTGCAGGAAAAACCACAGCACTNCGAATGATTGCTACTATGCTTAAACCCACATCNGGATCTATTTCAGTTTGCGGNTTTGATTCTGTTACNAATGGNCAGGATGTCCGGNGTAAAATAGGTTTTATGACAGGGCAAACTGCGTTATATGANCGCTTAACACCAACTGAAATGGTNAAATATATAGCTGACCTTCATGGNATGGANAANACAACTTTTGCAAAACGNAAGGATCATTTATTTAACATCTTAGATATGAANAGTTTTGCTGATAGAAGGATTGCAAGGTTGAGTACGGGGATGAAACAAAAAACATCTATTGCGAGAACAATTATTCATAACCCTCAGGTCATGGTTTTNGATGAGCCAACATCTGGTTTNGATGTNATGACCTCCCGTGCAATAGTAAATCTTATTCACTCCTGCCGGGANGAAGGTAAGACCGTAATCTTTTCAACTCATCGNATGGGTGANGTCAATCAGGTNTGTGATGATATTGCAATTATTTATAAAGGNNNGCTATTNTTCAATNATACTCTNGATCAATTCAAATCTGAAATGACCNAATCCACTTTTGAAGAAGAGTTCATATATAGAGTGGGTGAGGCGTNAGATGAAATTTCTTATNATTGCAAAAAAAGANATCATTGATATTACCCGTGATAAAAGNACTCTTATAATGATGGTGGCNGTNCCATTGTTATTGATGCCTGTTTTGATTGGTACAATGATGAAAATNACATCNTCACAGGCGGANAAAGCATCGGAGCGACAATTAAAAGTNACCTTTTTTGGGCAAGAACATGCACCGGATTTATATCAGGCATTTTCAAATATAGATAAATTGATCATATTAGATCAAATTTCAATCGATAGTGTCGAATCATATATACAGTCAGAATATCTTGATGCGGCGATACAGATAGATACTAACTATCAATCGAAGATTAATAATAATGGTCAGGCAAAAATTCAGGTTCAATATAAGGGGACAGATTCATTTGGGACAGCGAAAGACCGAATAAATACGGTGTTAGATCAGTTCGAGAAAAACATTATAATTGCTCGAATGAATCGACTCAAGTTAAAACCTGATGTGGTTAAAGCATTTAATATTCAATTTAATGATGTCGCATCCAAGCAGGAAAAGTTTGGGAAATTGGCAGGCGGATGGCTTCCTTATGTTTTCATTCTCTTTGGCTTTATGGGTGCCATGTACCCAGCCTTAGATTTAGGTTCAGGTGAGAAGGAGCGCGGTACACTTGAAACGATACTGTCATCACCTGCCAGTCGACTAGATGTAGTTGTTGGAAAATTTCTTGTAATTATGTCGGCAGCTTTTTTGACAGCCTTACTCGCATTGGGTGGGATTCTTTTTGGTATACAACAGATCTCAGAAATACCTCCAGCCTTACTTGATTTAATTAATGAAATGTTCACATTAAAGACAATTGGACTTATTATGACACTTGTATTGCCTGTATCTGCATTTTTTAGTGCATTACTATTAGGATTATCGATTTATGCAAGATCATTCAAAGAGGCTCAAAGCATTGTGGCGCCTTTGAATATTGCTATAATCTTCCCAGCTGTGATTGGTACTTTACCAGGAATAGAATTAAATATGCTCACTGCGATGATACCTATATTAAATGTATCCTTGGCATCAAAGGATATTATTTCCGGCGTGATAAACCCCCTATATATGACAGAGGTTTACATATCCCTATTTGGGTTTGCAGCCTTATCTATATTATGGTGTGTTAAAGCTTTTAATAAAGAAAGTACGATCTTTAGAAATTGATTAAAATGAAATATACTGGGAATAAAAAAGCCCTGCAGTTATGCAGGGCTTTTTTATTGTCAAATTTTGTAATAATTACTTTATAGCATTATCGTGCAAATGAATGACAATAGGGCTTGCAATATATATAGATGAGTACGTTCCTACTACTACACCAATNATCATGGCTAGTGCAAAATTATGGATAACTTCACCACCGAAAAACCACAATATAAATACTACTATAAATGTTGTAAGGGATGTGACTATNGTTCTGGAAAGTGACTCATTCATACTNCGNTTTACAATTTNCGAGTAAGTATCCCGTTTTGACAATTTTATATTTTCACGAATTCTGTCAAAAATTACAATGGTATCATTCAATGAATAACCTACGATAGTAAGAAAAGCTGCAATAATTGGGAGGCTGATTTCATATCCTAGCAATGAGAAGATACCTAGAGTAACAAGAACATCATGTGTCAATGCCGCAATGGCACCTAGAGCAAATCGAAATTCAAAACGGATGGAAATATATAATAGAATCAATCCTAATGAGGAAATGATTGCCATAACAGCTTTACCACTTAACTCTGAACCTATTTTTGGACTAACAGTACCTTTTCCTAAAATGAAATCGGTCTTATTATCTGGAACCTTACCCGGGAATGAATTGTAGATATGATCAACAATTTTTTGGGCAAAATTATTGGGTGCATCTTCAATGTGTGGTACACGAATTAATACGGCACCAAGGTCACCAAAATGTTTTATTTCTTCATTGCTGAAATCAAAAACTTGTCCATCAATATTTACATTACCCATGGCAGTTCGAACAGCGAGAATATCCATTTCTTCTGTAAACTGAACAGAAACCAGCGTACCGCCTTTAAAGTCTATACTGAGTTTGGGGCCACCATTTATTAAGAGGGATGTTACACCAGAAAAAATAACAACTGCAGAAAGGATAAGGGCCAGCTTACGTTGACTCATGAAATCAATATTTGTGTCTTTTACAATTCTCATATGCTCAACTTCGTTAGGCCTTTACGACCGATAAAAGAATTAAAAATAGTGCGTGTAACAAAAATGGCTGTGAACATGGATATTAAAATCCCCCAGAATAATACCGTAGCAAATCCTTTAATTGGTCCCGTCCCAAATTGCCAGAGTACTAAGGAAGCGATAAGAGTGGTTACATTGGCATCAATAATTGTGGTAAGGGCTCGATCATAGCCTCCGCTAACTGCGGCTTGTGGTGTTTTACCTTTACGCAATTCTTCACGAATCCGTTCAAAGATAATAACATTTGCATCAATGGACATCCCGACCGTGAGAATTAATCCTGCAATACCAGGTAGTGTCAGTGTCGCTTGTAGCGATGCTAGTACGGCTAATACCAAAACAATATTCCAAATCAATGCAAAGTCAGCTATACTTCCNGAAACGCGATAATANATNAACATNAATACTANAACNAGAATTAACCCAATTATCACAGATTGGGTTCCTCTACGAACAGAATCAGCTCCTAATGATGGGCCCACCACACGTTCTTCAATAATATCTACTGGTGCTGGTAAGGCACCAGCACGAAGGACAATGGCTATATCCTTTGCTTCATCGATATTAGCAAAGCCTTCAATAAGAGTACCACCTCCAGCTATCTTTTCACGGATGTTTGGTGCCATATGCACTTTCTTATCCAAGACAATGGCTACTTGACGACCCACATTAGATCCAGTCACAATTGCCCATTTGCGGGCACCGTCTGAATTCATGGATAGATTAACAATNGGTTGTCCAGCAGATGTTGTTCCTTGTGGTCCTAAATTTGCTTTNGCCTCTTCAACAACTCCGCCGGTGAGTTCAGCCTGATCTTCTAATAGATAAAGGCTAAAGATCGATTCCACATCACCATCAGCGGTTGGGTAATCTTCTGCTTTATGGCTGAACACGAAAGTGCCACCAACTGCAGCTAGNTTTTCTTCTACTTCAGGACGTTCTAATATTTTACGAACAGCATAGGCATTTTTNGAAGGNACTCCAATTGTATTACCTAGATTGCGCAGCATAGCAGAGAAGGGGCGATCTTTTATAANATTTTCATTAGTNACACCNGNATCAGTTTCNGTANTATCACCTGATTCACCGAATANCTCGCTAACAGATACNGTTNCATCATCATCTGNAGTTGAAANTTCTGAATTCTCAGGTTGNATGTCTTTTNTTNCCTCAGTAATGTCTTCATTCCCTTTGAGTGCCTGATCAATTTTGATCATNAATTCATTGGTNGTGGTTATATCTTTAACAATAAAGAATTCAAGTAAAGCGGTGCTCTCTAATAAAGANCGTGCTCTTTCAGAATCCTGNATACCTGCGAGTTCAACAATNATCCTCTGGTTNCCTTGCTTTTGAATAGTNGGTTCTGAAACGCCAAACTGATCAACACGGTTTTGGAGGATTTCTAATACCCGGTTAATAGCATCTTCCGATTCCTCAACTAGGGCAGAAAGGATATCATCGTTACTTGAACCATAGTCATAATAATAGCGAGAAAGTTTCAGATTATTTTCATTTGAAACATTAGAAAAAATAGAAAAGAAATCTGCCTCTGGTGTTAATGATAGTTGATCACGAACTTTATTAACAGATTGATTTAATTTGCCATCTTTATTTATCGCTAGATTTTCCATCAAGGTAGGTAAATCCACTTCAAGAACGATATACATACCACCTTTAAGATCAAGGCCCTGTTTAATAATACGAGATTCTAGCTGCTCTAGTTTACCTTCTTCCCGTAAAGATTCTTTTTCACTATTGGTTAGTCTTTGGTACTGCAAAGATGGCCAAATAGACCAAATGGCCCATGCGAGTACAAGGCCAATGATCAAGAATCTGGGTGTAAGTTTACTATTCATATCTTTTTAACATTATTGAGTTAAAAAAGCCGGGGAATATACCCTTGGTTTGTGAGGGGCGCAAGAACCTAGGAAGTTGATTTAGATTACTTTGAGTTTTTGTCCAACTTTAATGAAGGCATCTAAGGCACGATTAATATGGNNTTTTTCCATACCAGCTGAAATNTGGACACGAATTCTCGCCTCGNCTTTTGGCACTACAGGGAAGAAGAAACCAATGACATAAATACCCTCAACCAGTAAATCAGCAGCCATTTTCTGTGCGAGAACAGCATCNTATAGCATTATAGGGATAATAGGGTGAACTCCTTTTTTAATNTCAAANCCTGCAGCAGTNATTTTTTCTCTAAAATAATGGGTATTTTCTTCCAATTTATCACGTAGTANAGTGCTTGNTGAAAGAATTTCAAATACCTTGATACTGGCAGCAACAATTGNNGGCGCTACTGNATTNGAAAATAGATAAGGTCTCGAACGTTGCCGAAGAAGATCAATTATCTCTTTTCGCCCTGTAGTAAATCCACCGGAAGCACCACCTAGTGCTTTACCTANGGTAGATGTCCAAACATCTACCTTATCCATAACACCGCNATATTCTGCTGAACCTCGACCAGTTTTTCCTACAAATCCTGTAGCATGACTATCATCAACCATAACCATTGCATCNTATTTTNNNGCTAAAGCTGTAATNTCATCCAGTTTNGCGATAAATCCATCCATTGAAAAAACACCATCTGTAGCGATAAGTCGCAANCGCGTATTTTGNGCTTCTTTGAGTTTTTTTTCAAGNTCAGCCATGTTATTATTTTTATANCGGAATCTTTGTGCTTTGCAAAGNCGAACACCATCNATAATGGATGCATGGTTCAAAGCGTCAGAAATAATCGCATCTTCGGCTCCTAGTAATGTTTCAAATAGACCACCNTTAGCATCAAAACACGACGTATAAAGNATNGTATCATCTGTACCAAAAAAGTTTGAAATGGTNGATTCTAATTCTTTATGTATATCNTGCGTTCCGCAAATGAATCGTACNGAAGNCAAACCGAANCCATGGTCATCTAAAGCACCTTTTGCCTTAGCGATGATATCNGGGTTATCTGCNAAACCAAGATAATTATTAGCACAAAAATTNAGNACNTCACCACCTTCTTTAGTGACTATTNCAACNNGTTGAGGTGTNGTGATNGTNCGCTCTTTTTTATANAGCCCCTCTGATTTTATTTGGGAAAGAGTATCTTGATAAATTTGTTTTGAGTTTGTCATACAATATTTTACCAATTAAGTACAACTTTTCCACATTGACCTGATTCCATTACTTCAAACGCTTTTTGGAAATCATCCACATTAAACTGATGAGTGAGAACACCAGAAATATCTAGTCCTCCCCTAAGCATTTGGGTCATCTTGTACCATGTTTCATACATTTCTCGCCCATAGATTCCTTTTACATGAATCCCTTTAAAAATAATTTCATCCCAGTTGATTTGTGTAGATTTAGGTAATAATCCCAAAAGGGCNACGTNNCCACCATGATACATATGTGCCAACATATCTTTAAATGCAGATGGATTNCCGGATACTTCNAAACCNANATCAAATCCNTTCACCATATTCAGTTCGGCATAGCAGTCTTNAATTTTCTCTTTTGATATATTAATTGCTTTTGTGGCACCCAGTTTNCGGGCTAAGTCNAGGCGGTATTCATTNACATCNGTAATAACTACATTTCGCGCACCTACANATTTACATATAGCAACAGCCATGATCCCTATAGGCCCTGCACCAGTGATNANTACATCTTCTCCAACCATTTCGTAGGAAAGAGCTGTATGAGTTGCATTGCCAAATGGATCNAAAAATGCNGCTATTTCTGATGGTATATCTTTATGAATGGACCATACGTTGGACTCAGGAATGACCAAATATTCAGCAAAAGAACCTGCGCGCTGAATTCCCACACCAATAGTNTTNTGACAAATGTGCCGTTTACCAGCGCGACAATTACGACAATANCCACAGGTAATNTGACCTTCTCCAGATACACGATCNCCNGGTTTATAATGCGTAACTCCCGGACCAATTTCTTTTATGATACCACAGAATTCATGACCAGTGACCAANGGTAAGTCCAAAGTTCTCTGGGCCCAATCATCCCATTTATAGATGTGGAGATCTGTACCACAGATCGCAGTATGGGTAATCTTGATCATTACATCATTGGTACCACATTTTGGAANTGGGACATCTTCCATCCAGATACCAACTTCAGGTGATTGCTTTACAAGTGCTTTCATAAAATTATTCTTTTGTTGATATAAGATGTAATTATTGAACCAAAAAATATAATGGGTTATACTTCCCATACCAAAAGAAATAAAGTTGGCATAATATGGAATACAATGCCAGATTAATATTAACATCATTTATAATNAAATCAACTTTAGGATAGAAAGAGGTTTTATGAAAATTCAAGGACAGTTTTTATGGATTAATATTATTGGTGGAATTGCAGTACTTGGTGGATATNTTTACGCATTATTNGCTCATCCAATACTAAGAGGGCAANTATGGGGAGGTGTACCAGAAGCATGGCGAACGTGGATTACTACATCCATGTTTATAGCCGCAATTGGATATTGTTTNGCAATGTACTATTTAATTTTCAANGAGGGATTAAACCTAAAATACTTTTGGGGTAAAGTAGATNNNACAATAATGCGAGTTTTGTTAATTTTATTTTTGCTTTCTGCAGCANTTTGGATTCANTCAACTTTCAGTTATTTGGAATTACCTAATTCAAATTCNTGGCACTTGATTCGTTTTGAATTATGGGTAACAGCATTATCTATTTTATTAATGACAATAGGATTNGCAACTGCNACAGGNGTGCAGCAATCTNTATTNTTTAACTTCTCTGTTTTAGGGTTAGGTCTAATTTCATTTCACTGCCTNGTTNTTGATGCTATCTTATGGATTAGNAAATTNCCAAGGAGTGNATTTTGAGAAAAATAATTCAAATTTNTATTAATNTAATTTTTTTGACAGTAGTTCTTTATGGACAGAATAGTTTTGTTCTTTCAAATGTAAATATTATAGATGGAATAAGTTCAACAGTNCAAAGAGATAAGATTNTCCTTATATCGNATGGAAAAATTGAATCGATCAAAAAAAATGGATCGATTCCTAAGNATTATNCATNGATCGATCTTAAAGGAATGTANTTACTCCCAGGTTTTATTGATGCCCATACNCATATTCGTTCTTTGGATGCAGCGCGNCGTGCTCTTGAGTCGGGCGTGACCACTGCTAGAAGTGCGAGNACNCCGGGATACCAAGATGTAGCTATCCGTGAAATGGTACATGGNGGTCAATTAATNGGTCCTGAGATTGTTGCTTCAGGTGTATTTGTAACACCCAATTTAGGCGAAACTATTTTAGCGGATACACGCCTAAAGACATTAGTAAATGGCGTTGAGGATGAAAAATCACTAAGAATGGTAGTTCGTGTGAATGCAGATCGCGGAGTTAATTTTATCAAAACACGTGGAACTGAACGGGCAGGTTTACCTCAAACTGACCCACGGAAACAAACCTATTCGGAAGCACAACTAAAGATAATAGTCAATGAAGCGAATAAATATAATATTCCTGTAATGGCCCATGCACATGGAGATGAAGGTGGCTATGCTGCTGTAATAGCAGGTGTAAGAAGCATAGAACATGGGACTTATCTCAGTGAAAAGACATTAAAGCTCATGAAAAAAATGGGCACTTTCTTAGTTCCCACATTTAGTACAGTTGTCGATCTCACACAGCCAGGAGGAGACTATGATAATCCTGTTTTAATGATTCGAGGACAACATATGCTCCCTGCCTTGGAAAATACTGTAAAAATGGCCTACAATATGGGAATAAAAATTGTAACTGGAGCGGATACCGGATATGGACCGAACAGCACAACTCGAGTAGGAATGGAAATAACAAATTTTGTGAGCTTAGGTATGGAGCCA
>PAIR01000017.1 GCA_002704905.1 Fidelibacterota bacterium | reverse complement strand
ATAATTCCGCTATCAAAACCAACGTGTTCCATTATATCTATCTCTCCGCAGTTTGGCCAACCTACTGTAGAAATATTTTCTCCAAGCATCCAAATAGCGGGCCAAGAGCCCCTGCCCTTAGGAAGCTTTGCGCGAATATCCATCCTGCCATAGGTGGGAGTAAACTTTTCGGCGGTATTTATTCTTCCAGAGGTATAGTCCGCACTGTAAGAGTTTCCCTGATAGTCTGAGTCGAAATACCCCGGCTCAATAAGTGCCCGAAGAACTAAGCTTCCATTTTCTAAATAAATGTTAGTGTCTCTTGATGTATAGGCCTGGAGCTCATTATTAACCCAGCCCGGTCGCCAACGAAGAATATTCCACTTGCTCTGGTCCAGGCTTGTTCCATCAAACTCATCTGACCAGACTAGGTCCCAGTCCGAGCCTTCAACAGGCTCATTATTTTCTGATTCGGATCCGTTCCCGTTTTTTTCACAATTGAAACAGAGAAAAGAATATAAGATGATACCGCTGACAAAGGATCTGAGCATTATTTAATAAAAAGAATTTTTTTTGTTTTGCTAAACATTTTGTTTTTGATGCTTAATAAATAGGCCCCTGATGATACTATGTGGCCACTATTATTTTCTCCGTGCCAGAAGAATTGATTTTTTTCTATAGTGTTATATCGTTGGCTAGATGAAAATATCAAGCCACCACTAAGATCATATATTGTGAACTGAACATTAGATGGTTTCATAATATTTATGGGAACAACCACGCTCCCGTTAAACGGGTTTGGATAGGGGCTTTCTATGGAAATTGAAGCCGGGAGGATATCGCTCGCGATTTCCAGCGGGTCACCATTGTAGCCAGTGTCACCGGGGGTGGTTAAACATAGAATCATATAGCCAGACTCAAAAACGACGTTAGCATAGGTGAAGTCAGCGTTGTTTCCGTTAAACGTATGAGAAGCCTTGCTCCACCTTGAATTATCAAAATAGTCAAAGTCATCTTGCCACAGCTGGATAAAATCATTGTCTGTTCCCGCGTTGCCGGTTCCAGGAACATATGCATAGTATTTTACCCAATCATAGAACGCATAAACAGGGAGGATGTTTTCATCAAACGGGCCTACCCAACTGACAGCGGTAGGTTGCCAAATGTTCATCATGATTTTTTGATGGTGGTACATTGAGTCCACATAAAAATTATCCACGAATCTTATTAGTATATCATCAACAAAAAATGAGATATACTCTGGTGTCCACTCAATTGCATAGGTATGAAAATCAGCCTGTGCGTTAAAACTTATATTGTCTAGCTGGGGAAGATCCCACCCATTTTGTATAAAGAGATTGGTTTGTATTTTATCGGTATATTGGCCCAATAGTTCAATATCGATCTCGTTCCAGTGTTCTGCTCCATCTAGCCCCTCAGACCAATAATCTCGATAGAGGAAGAAAGAGTTTACAACGCCGCTTCCGGGTGCCGCCTTCATTCTTGTTTCGAAGCGGCCGTATCTGTAGGTCTGGTTTGTTCTTAGTTCGCCGCCTCTATAGGGAACGGGGAATAAATACGAAAAAAGAAAGATGCTAAAAAAGAAGAGGTGTCTTTTTTTCATATACAGGCTTTGAATGCTAATAGGTTAGACCGTGCCCAAACGGGAAAAGAGCATCATAATTTTTATCTCCATCATTCAGTGGCAGCTGGCCAACATTTTTAGGCCAGGAGAAACTAAGCTTTCCAGTTGGTGAGGCGTCTCCAAAGAGGACATCGGCAATCCCCTCACCCGCCATCCCAGGGAGCCAGGCGGCAATAAAACCGTTCCAACGATCAATGTGATCTTTAATGATAAGCGGCCTTCCTGAGAGCATGATAACCACAAGATCGTTTCCAGATTCATAGCACTGCCTTAGCACGAAATTATCAAAACTGTTAAGCCCAATATCCGGGTTATCACCGTATCCCTCGGCATACGGATATTCTCCGATTACTGCGACCACGAGATCGCCTTTTTCTATATTTTGTGCTCTCGGATCGTAGGCGACCTGATTTTTATTGTTAACCGCCGAGAGGATGGCCTCTAGTATGCTGGTTCCCGCTGGCTGATAGGGAGATAGACCGGTGACTGTTTCAAACTCTTTTTTTGTTACCCTTCCACTGGCGTCTGTGTCTAAATTTTTAAAAAAAGATTCTGCGCTGCCAGAGTTGTATTTACTTAGGTATATATCCTTATAAAAGCCGGTGACCTCGGACAGTTTCAGGGCACCATCACCGTTTTTGTCCAAAATAGTAAAATCAGGTGTCATTCTTCCTTGCCACTCCACGGTCCAACCCCCATTTTGCATCCCGAGATTGTTCGCCCCTGATCCCACCACGGTAATGTTTCTTTCTTTATTAATCGGCAAAACATTAGAATCATTTTTAAGTAAGACCATGGTTTTTCTTACGGCCTCTCTGGCAACCTTACGGTGATCTTCAGAGCCAACTTTTGAAGCATGATCTGTATTGCCAAATGGGTCATCGAATAGGCCTAGATCATATTTTACATTTAGAATTCTTGTTACCGCATCATTGATTCTATCCATAGGGATAGAGCCCTCTTCGACTGATTCTTTTAACATTTGTATAAATGTTTTGTAGTGATTTTGACCATACAGTGAGCCAGGGACCATTACCAAATCAATCCCGGCGTTGATTGATGTGATGATGTCTGACTTGTAGTCACCGGGGATTTCATCTATCCCAGCCCAGTCTGTTACCACCAGCCCGTTAAACTTTAGCTCATTTTTTAGGAGATCATTAATCAGGTACTTGCTCCCGTGGCACTTGACACCGTTCCAGCTGTTAAAGCTTATCATCACGGTTTTTACGCCGGCCCTTATCGCTTCTTTGTATGGAGGCAGGTGAATTTTTTTCAGTTCTTCTTCTGTTAGCCTGGTATCGCCCCGGTCTATTTTATATGAGTGGATTCCCTCTTGCAGTGACCCTGTCTGCCAACTGGTGCCACCGTCACCTATAAAATGTTTTGCACAGGCAGCAATTTTTCTGCCACCAAAAATATCTAGAGCGTCTTCATAGCCTGTAATTGCAGCCCGAGTAAGGCGTGTGACAATTTGTGTAGACTCGCTAAAGCCCTCGTATTGTCTTCCCCACCTATCATCTCTAGGAACAGTAATGCAGGGTGAAAAGGTCCAATGAAGCCCGGTCGCAGCGACCTCAACGGCTGTTGCCTGATTTACCTGATAGATCAGTTCGGGACTGTTGGCACAGCCGAGACCAATATTCTGTGGGAAAACGGTTGCCCCAACCACGTTGTTGTGTCCGTGTACAGCGTCAATCCCATAGATCAGTGGAATCTTCAAACGAGTAGACAGGGCCTGCTTTTGATAGCTGTTTACCATGTTAACCCACCCCATTGGGGTGTTGTCTTTTGGCACAGATCCGCCTCCGCTAAGTATCGACCCTAAAAAATAGGTTGCAATATCTTCTTCCGAGTCCAGCATTCGTTTATCGACCTGGGTCATTTGTCCAACCTTTTCGTCAAGCGTCATTGTTTGCACAAGGCTATCTATAAATCGATTCTTTTTGTCATTCGTGCTCGCACAGCTACCTAATAAACAAATAAGAATCATTGTAGGAATTGTTTTATTGATCTTGTCCATATTTAATAGTTCCTTTTTACCCGTAAGATAAATCTATGTTTAAGTTTTTAAGCAAATAAATTATAGATTAAATTGTTAATCTATAATATTATTTGATGTTTGTGTATAGATTTTATATAATAGATATAGTGATAATTTAAAATTATTATGTAAACAAGGAAAAAATATTCATTTATTAAAGAATCAGGAGAAAAACATGAAATATATAATTCATTTTTTAATTATTTCTTTAGTACCTGTTTTTATTATCGGGCAGGGAATTGACAGTTTTGACAGCCAGCCAGCAGATACGGCCTATTGGGGCCATGAGATCTCAGAAAATGCTGACAGCACACTCAGCTATGTGAATGTAAGCTATGTGAATGACCCGGTTTCTGAAGGCACCGGGGCCATGAAGCTTGACTACAGTGGTCACAATATTGAGTCTTGGGGTGGCTATGCAAAACTATATCACTATGCCAGAGAGCCGCTACCTCCAGACACCACTGGTGGTGGTTTAAATTTTTCTGGAACGACGTGGAAGCTTGCGCCTCAGGCGGGTGCACTCAGTGTTGGACCAGGAGTTGATGACGGTAGCTGGTGGGCAAGCTCGGAAGAAGATGTTACCACGAGAGCTTGTCTGTTTGATGATGAGTACGTGTTTGGCGCAGACGGTTCATTTCAGAACGTGTTGCAGGATGAGACCTGGAACGAGACCTGGCAGGATGGCGTTGACACAGAAGGCTGTGGGGTGCCAGTGGCACCACATGATGGTTCAAACGCGGCGACCTATGTTCATGATGCAGCTGCGGGAACAATCACCCTAAGCGGATTAGGAGCATTTTTAGGTCTTGCAAAGGCAATAACAGGGGGAGAGCTGTCGACTGCTGGTACCGAGGTTCCAGAGTCAAGAACCTATGAGGTGCTGCCCACTGCTGCTGGAGAATTGAAAGTGGCTATTAGCACAGGCGGTGGCTATTGGACCTTTACTTTTGTTGAGGTTGTTCCAGAGTTAAATCTTGCAGGAACGTGGAAAATTGCACCGGAAGCCGGTGCGCTCAGTGTTGGGCCAAATATTGATGATGGAAGCTGGTGGGCAAATTCTACTGGCGACGTAACCACAAGGNCCTGNTTTTTTGATGATGAGTATGTGTTTGGCGCGGACGGTTCATTCCAAAANGTACTCCAGGATGAGACCTGGAATGAGGCCTGGCAGGATGGNGTTGACGCTGATGGCTGTGGNGCNCCAGTGGCACCACATGATGGCTCAAACGCAGCGACCTATGTTCATGATGCAGCTGCGGGGACAATCACCCTAAGCGGATTAGGAGCATTCTTGGGTATCCCAAAGGCTATCACCGGCGGCGAGCTGTCGGTTGCTGGTACCGAGGTCCCAGAGACAAGAACCTATGATATTTTGCCTNCTGATGCCGGAAGGCTTAAGNTATCAATCAGCACAGGCGGTGGNTATTGGACCTTTACTTTTGTNAAAGAAACAGGAAGAAGTGAGTCNCAAATAGCATCGCTTGATAATAANGGTTTAGTCGTGAACAATGTTTTTCAANTGAGACCCGAAGATGGACAAGTNTGGGACTGGTCTGCNTATGATAGCGTATCTTTTTCATATTATAATTCTGTTGCCGCNTCGGAAGCAAATAGAATTCACCTGAGATTTAACCTCAGTGACTATGCCGGAGTTGATGGNGATTATTATGGGCTTGGTGAATACTATTACTCTTTCCACTATATATTAGACAATGAGCCAGGCTGGAACACGGTCACGATTCCTCTTGTTCGGAATGATTCCTGGGATGGGGCAGGTTTTAACCTAACCGGCTGGGCCGGTGACGCCGATAATGGTGAACTGGATACCGATGCAATCGGAGGAATTCACCTAGAATTTTCTATTGGTGGCGCAGGTGAGGGCGATGCCGTTGGCGGTACAGTGNTATTAGATAACTTAACGCTGACCGGATATAAAGGCGTAGACCTGGTCATTTTTAATGGNATGGGCACCCCCCCTGGATGGGGAAATCCATTTCAATGGGGTGGCGCACAGATGTTTGTCACTGAAGGCGGAGGATACATAGCCGGTACAAACGCGCTCACGTTTGTCCAGCAAGATGCGTGGTCTGGTGCGGGCTTTAATATTGCCCCCGCTGTGGACCTCGCAGGCGGCGGAGAGTGGATGTCTGACTCGATCTCTTTTTGGATGCATTCACCAGCAGAAGCTCCAGCATTAAGACTGCAGTTTGAGTCTGGGGCCGATGGNAAAGTTGGTCACACGTTCACCCCNGANGCAGCNGGCGNCTGGANTCATTATATGTTTGCCCTGGCTGATTTGGTTTATTTTGATGGAACAGCNANCTTTGATACGAGCGCGGTCACCGTGTTTCAGATACTTGCTGAGGGAAATGGAGAGCCGGGACGAACTTTTCATTTTGACAACCTGTGGACTGGAAACCCAGACATTGACGTTGTAGCCCCAACGCCCCCGGAAAATATTGGCGCAATCCCTGGGGATAATTTCAATCTTGTGACATGGACAGATGTGGTAGGCGAGGACGATGAGCTCTATCATGTGTTTGCGAGTCCTAATCCTATTTCTAGTTTAGAGGCCNCTGGCNTNGAGCTTATTGCGACCAATGTAATTGAGGGCGCACAGACAGCGACGCATTATTTATACTCGCCGCTTACAAATACTAATGTCAGTTATTATTATGCTGTGGTCTGTGTGGATGCAGCCGGTAATGGATCAGCGCCTGGAGTGACAACGAGCGCTATAACAAATGAGGCACAAGGAATTCCTACTATATCGCTTGATGTTCCAACTAATTTTGTTGCAGATGGAGATATGGGCGAGTGGGAAGGTATTATGCCATTTGTTATTAACCCAACCACGGGACATGTGTGGAGCAANGTTGATAATGAAGAAGACCTGAGCGGCACAGTATACCTAGCGATTGATGATGACTATATATACTTTGCTGCCGATGTAGTAGACGATGACTACTACTATGGGGAGGGAAACTGGTGGGACCAGGATGCTCTGCAGTTTTTTATCGGGCTCTATGATTGGCGCGGGCCTAAGCATACATCAATTAAAAGAGGAANCGAGCCGGATTATATTGTTTATGCTAATGAAAACACACTTCAGCTGGACAACCCAACGAACTCAAGCATAGGCAACCCTAATG
This sequence comes from Fidelibacterota bacterium, assembly GCA_002704905.1. Taxonomy (GTDB): domain Bacteria; phylum Fidelibacterota; class Marinisomatia; order Marinisomatales; family TCS55; genus TCS55. Next base: position 12,960 of record PAIR01000017.1, on the reverse strand, counting down.
AGGATCACTACTATTTCGAAGGGTTTGACCCTGACTATGTTATAGAAGGTAAAATATCTCTAGACACGCTAGCGGCTTTAGGTGGCGACGATAGGTTTCATCCGGTAAATGGAATGAGAATCCCACTAGATATATATTTTCATGATAATGACAATGGAACCTGGGAGGGCAATGTTGGATTCTCTAGCCTTGCCAATGATCAGCAGTGGAACAACCCCGGAGAGTGGGCGTTTACATGGATCGGAGACCAGTCAACGGTGATGGCCAACGATGAGGAATCCCCGGTGGTGCCAAATGTTTTTGCTCTCTATCAGAACTATCCTAACCCGTTTAATCCTGTGACCAGCATCAAGTTTTCACTACCTGAAAACCAAAAAGTAAGCCTGAGNGTTTACAATGTTGCAGGNAGGCTAGTGGAGATGTTAGTTGATGAAAATAGAATCGCTGGTTTTCATACTGTAAAGTGGAACGCAGGCAGAAATGCATCAGGGATTTATTTTTATCGTTTAGATGCGGGGCATAAATCGACAACACAAAAAATGATTTTAGTAAAATAAATTATTTTAAATGTTTTCAAAAGAAAGGCGGGTCTATTCCCGCCTTTCTTTTTTTATTAATCTAATTATTTATAATAATATATAATTAATTTGANANTCTTAAAATTTCCTAATATATAAATTAATGTATAGACGATTTATTTATNTTATAATGTTTTCNNTGGTTTTTTCACAGACCACTGGNAAAATATCTGGTATAGTTAAAGACAAGTCAGANTCTTCATCCNTGCCNGGGGCAAATGTNTATTTAGAAAACACCTCGTTCGGNNCTGCTTCAGATGAACAAGGCAGATTTACATTAATTAATATTCCNCCAGGGANGTATATANTAAAAGTAGATATGATTGGATATAAGTCCGTTAAAATGGAGAATATTATTGTATCCGTTAACAGAACATTTTCTTTAGATCTTGAGCTTGAACAAACTGTGATAGAGGGAGAGGTTGTCACAGTAGAGGTTGCAAGGCTGTCTCAGAAAAAAGATCAAACGGGCACCATAAAAAATATTTCCGGTGACGAGATAAATGCGCTTCCTGTAGAAANCGTAGGCGCGGTTGTTAATATGCAGGCCGGGGTTGTGAACGGNCATTTTAGAGGAGGAAGAAATACAGAAGTAACCTATATGGTAGATGGAATACAGGTGGATGAATCGTTTGGAGGATCCAGCGCGACTGTAGACATACAGCCCGAGGCTGTACAAGANCTTGAGGTTATTACAGGAACCTTTAACGCAGAATATGGTCGAGCAATGAGCGGNGTTGTAAATATTGTTACCAGAGACGGAGGCCCCANGTATGAAGGATTTGCATCACTTGGGATGTCTGCCTTTTCCACAGATAACACAGATATATTTGTCGGCCTGTCTCCAGGCCTTAACAACGGTCAGGATTTTAAATTCAATTTTGGTGGTCCCATCCTTGGCAATAAAATCACATTCTTTACNAATATAAGATCACAAAATAATAATGGTCACCTAAACGGCTATCGAATATTTNAGGTAGACGACTATTCNAATTTTTATTCCGANGATTCAACGCTTTGGTATTCTGAAAAATCTGGAGACAGTTCGTATGTCCCGATGAACTCAGGAAATAATTTTTCTGCTCTTTTAAAACTTAGTTTTAATCTTTTTAATGGTATTCGTTTTTCTACTCTATATTCCTACAGTGATGACAGCTGGTTTGGATATGATCACTCTTTCAAGTATAACCCAGATGGTAGATCAGGTGGCCACAGAGAGGCCAAGTATATTGCCCTTCAGTTAAACCACATGATTTCACAAAAATTATTTTATGAACTTAAATTTTCATCTGTAACGAATAATTACGGAAGCTATCTTTTTGAGAACCCACTAGACCAGCGGTATGTACACGATCGATATTTTGATAGTTATGGGCCCGGATTTTTAACGGGAGGACAGTCCAAAGATCACACAATTAGAAATATGATAGACCAAACATTGAAGCTTGATGCAACCTGGCAGGCGAATCACACCCACAGTATCAAGACAGGGCTCCACTATTTTAATCATGAGCTTGATAATCAGTGGCACACTATCAGAAATAAATACCATAACACAGCAAATGACTCTGTATATGCCCCAGAAATATTTGGTGACTTATCTGCATATGCTGATATATATACAGTCTCACCCAAAGAGGTTGCTTTTTATTTGCAGGATAAAATGGAGTTTGATGATATGGTGATTAATCTAGGAATTCGTTACGATCAGTTTGACCCGGAGAGCGTATATCCTTCTGATAGGAGAAACCCTGCAAACCAACTTATTTTACCAGATTCGATGACCAGTGCATATCCCCAGGCGCCTGCGATATCCCAGATTAGTCCACGCGTAGGATTTGCATACCAGCTTGGGAATCAGGCAGTGTTACACTTTAGCTATGGTCACTTTTTTCAGATGCCCCCAATGTATTCAATGTATCAAAACCACAGTTTTCTTGTTGACCCTAATAATTTTGTGACCAGGATGGGGAACACGCTATTAGAGCCTGAAAAAACCATCACATATGAAATTGGTCTCTGGCAAGAGCTAAACCAAATGATCGGTCTCGATGTTGCTCTCTTTTATAGAGACATTTACAATCTACTTACGACCAAAACAATTTCAACCTACAACCAGGTTAAATATGGACTCTATTCAAACAAGGACTATGGTAACGCGCGTGGACTTGAGATTAAGCTAGATCTTGCGCTTGGCCAAGTAAAAGGATTGGTCAATTATACATTGCAATATACAAGAGGGAACGCGGACTCTCCGGGGCAAACTTTTGACCGCGCGGGGAACAATCAAGACCCGGTGAATCGTTTTATACCAATGAGCTGGGACCAGCGGCACACACTTAATGGGTCACTGATTTATGGTTCCGATAATTTTGGTGGTTCTATGACAGCATATTATAATTCAGGATCTCCCTATACTTTTTCGCCACAAAGTGAGAGTATATTGTCTCGAATCAATCTTTATCCAAACAACGACTATCGTCCAGAAAAATATTCTGTAGACTGTTCTTTTTATTATCGGTTCAAACTTTTTGGAAAACTCAAGGCGAATTTAGATGTAAATATCTACAATTTATTTGATCGATTGAACGAAGAATGGGTTAATGGTCAGACCGGGAGGGCATACACGGCGGTCATAAAAGAGACAGACCTTGCTAGCCATCGCAGTGATTTTAATGAGTATGAAGATCGTATAGAAAACCCTTCTATGTTCTCATCTCCCCGGATGCTTAAAATAGCCCTAGGAATCTATTTTTGATGAAAAAGTTATTAATTATTTATGTTCTTTTATCTTCATCTTTTGTGATATCTCAGGGCAAGCAATATGCTGGGCCTGAAGACCCAGCAGGGGACCCGGCTGCTGAGAGAGAGGGCTATATGACAGGAAACAGAGTCCTTATTTATTTTAAAAACACAACAGAGCTATCAGATTGGCCGGCGACCAATGCTTCTCGTTGGCCCAACAACAATGACGGGGTAAAGATGGTGGATGGAATCGGCTTACTTGTTGGGGCAAAAGTATATATTCAAGATGACAGTAACGCGTCAACAGTAGACACAATACCGCTGACAGATCCTATCGATATATACACTCAGAATAAACACACTCTCTATTACCTCCAGACCAGTTACCGCGAGGAAATGGACAGAGACCCTACCGGAACAACAGAATGGGGTTTCTATCCGGCATTTGGGTATTTTAATGAGTCTGGTGAATACCCTGCGGTGTCAAATATAAGTAGTTCGTGGCCTATAAATGGCTGGCCCTCTACCGGGTTAGAAAAAAAGTGGCCAGGAGAATGGAACGGAAGATTTGGCCGTGGAGTAAAATATGCTGATCAGGAATGTTATTATGTGGTAAATGATGCTCAAGATCTAGAATATCTTGGGCCAGAAGATTTTGTCAAATATTATCCAAGACCCGGGAAAAATATTGGTGATATAAAACCCGATGTAACCAAACAAGTAGGTGAGCCCTGGGGGGGGTTAGGTGTGAGAGTAGGTGTAAGAGGGTTTCAGTGGAATAATCCACAGGCCAGAGATGCCATATTTTGGGAGTACTCTATAGCCAATATTTCCGACTATGATTTAAGAGACGTAGCCTTTGGTTATTGGGTAGACAACGGTATTGGTAACGATGCATCAGATGATATAGGTTTTTTCGATATTAATATTGATATGTCATATTCTTGGGACATTAACGGTATCGGATCTGGAGGACTGCCAACGGGAGTAATGGGGTTTGCCTATCTGGAAAGCCCTGGACTGGCATATGACTTTATCGACAATGATGGAGATGGATTAATTGATGAAAAAAGAGACAATGAGCCAACAGCAATTGTCGGCGCGACTGATGGGATAACAGACCTTAATGCTTTTCTAAATTATTACAAATTAACCGCAGATGATTTGTCTCCACACTGGGACGCTGATGAAGACCAAGACTGGGAAGATGGTGAAGATTTAAATAGCGATGGAGTATACCAACTCTCTGAATATTATGGTGACGATATCGGGATTGATGGTGTTGGCCCGGGGGAGCTTAATTATAATGGCCCAGACTTAGATGGTTCCGAGTGCAATCACAGACCGGATTTTGTTGAGGGAGTTGGCTGTGAGCCTAATTTCAACACGACCGATGTTTCTGAGTCCGATATGGTTGGGCTTACTTCTTTCCGCATGTTTCCAATTCCTAGTCATTCGGCGTCCAACGAAACAGAATGGTTCAAAAATGATCAGGTAATGTGGGACATAATTGGTGGGGATACGCTTGAAGAATTTGAGGGGAATATTTCAAACCTGGTTGAGGTTTTTGCATCTGGCCCTTTCCCACTTTATCAAGGTAGGGTAGAAAGGATATCGATGGCTGAGCTTCATTCCTACGATCCACTTGCTGGGCTCAACTCCGACAATCATGATTCTCCTGCTTTATATGAACTAAAGCGAATTGTTCAGGTTATTTATGAAAAGGATTACCGATTTGCTCAGCCGCCTAAAATGCCTACCCTTTCAGCAACCGCAGGAGATGGTGAGGTGATATTAACCTGGGACGATGTAGCAGACACTAAAACCAGGGACCCCTTTGTTGGCAATATTAATGATTTTGAAGGATATAAAGTTTATCGGTCTACAGATAAATATATGGCTGATCCTGAAATTATTACCGATGGTTATGGGACGCCTATGTTCAAGAAACCAATATACCAGTGTGACATGATTGACGATAGCCCACACAATCCAAATCCAACAAATAACATGGCCCACCAGTGCAGTGGTTTTACAGATTTTGGTCTTGTAAATGGAGCCGGATATAATCTTGGAAACAATTCTGGGATTAATCATGTTTTTGTAGACAACACAGTTCAAAATGGAAGAACCTATTACTATGCCGTTGTCGCATACGATTTTGGTGCTCCAGATATTGGCCCGGGGATTTCACCATCAGAAAATAATACGGTCGTTGAACTTGATGAATATGAAAACATTCGTTCTATTGGGAAAAACATTGCCATTGTTATACCTCATCAGGCTGCCGCGGGGTACATACCGCCGAATGTGGAAATGGCAGAGAGTTCGTTGTTGGGCTCTGGCTCAGCGATCCCGATAATACGGGCTCAGGGGAGTCTAAATCAGGGGCATAACTATGCCATCACATTTGGCATAGACACGATTGCCACAGTAAGCGGATATGATAACGGACTCCAATATGTAACAAATGAAATTAGTGTTTATGATGTAACCGATAGCAGTTATATGGTCTACCAAGAAAACNCAGGTAAATATATTGGTAATAATCTTATTTACAGAGACACGCTTGATTATTGGACGATTAATCCTGGGGGGACAATTTCTTCTGATATTTTTGATGGNCTCCAGATTAAGATTGAAGACTATGTTGAAACCCCAGAATATAGTTTTGAGAATTCTGGATGGATCAGTGGCAACGGGATAATGAGGGTAACTCCTTCCGCGGCAGAAGGAGTAAAATTGCCATGGAAATACAAGATTGTCTTTACTAATAACGACTCTGCATATGTCGGCATTGCATCCTCTGGAACAGTAAGGGATGAAAACGGATCTTCAATAGGGTCAGCAAAAATCACNAAACAGGCCGTAAATTTTTATGTACAAAACACATCCTTTGTAGATACCCTTGGAAATTTCAAGCTGATGGATATAGTNGTACACGATGTGAATGATAATGACATNTTNGATCTTTTTGAGGATCGAATATTTATTGGGGCAACAGTAGGATCTCGTTGGCGGAGCACTGCTTTTATTTTAGATTTTCAGCTTGCAACAGAGAGCACACTTCCTCAGGCAGAAGATGTATATCAGGTGGACTGGAAAAGACCGTTCTTTAAAACAGACACTATCAGATTTANGATTAATAAAAATNAGGGGTTANATAGTCAGGCNCTTACTAGTACTATGGATAATATAAAAGTNGTGCCCAANCCATATGTTATGACAAATATGATGGAAGAGGCGGTGACCAATCCATATTTAAACCAAAGAAGAAGGCTGCTGTTTACAAACATACCTGCAGAGTGCACTATTAGAATATTTACTGTGAGCGGAGTGCTGGTAGATGAGGTTCNTGTAGAGAACGAACCTCAGCAAGGAATTTTTCATTGGGACATGCTTACAAGAGAGAGCCTGGAAATTGCAGCTGGAATGTATATTTATCATGTGGAGTCTCNCCATACTGGAGACACAAAAATGGGAAAATTTGCGGTGATAAAATAATGCTNTATGTAAAACAAATAATCTTAATTGTGTTATTATTTATCAGTGCAACTGATGCGCAGATGATTAATCGGTACGGGACAACGACTGGAAATTTTTTAGAAATTGGTGTGGACAGTGAAGGCAGCTCAATGGGAGAGGCTTTTGTAGCCGTTACTAATAATATATCTTCTATTTATTGGAACCCTGCAGGATTATCAAGCCTAAAAACACCAGTNTTGTCTTTTATGAGTCAGCCATGGTTGGTTGGTATTGANATGACTTTCACAGCTGGGGCGTTAATCATNCCAGGGGTTGGTAACATTGGGTTTGGNCTCACGCAGATGAACTATGGAGATATGGATGTGACNACCCTTGAATATCAAGAAGGAACAGGTGAAAAATTTACAGCATCTGATATGGCCGCAACTTTGACATTTTCAAGAAAAATTGTCTCTTGGTTTGCATTCGGTTCAAATTTGAAATATATACGGTCAAACATATGGCACAGTTCAGCAAGTGCAATTGCAGTTGACCTTGGCGTGTTAGTGAATACAAAATTTTTCTCTTTTAGTGGTAAGGAGGAAGATGGTATGAANATAGGNATGAGCATATCAAACTATGGTACTAGAATGAGATTCGATGGTATAGACATTTATCAACCAGTAGATATCTCTGAGTTTGAAGAGGGGAACTACGGAGATGTCGCCGGTCAGTTTAGNCCATCTGAGTGGGAGCTTCCTTTGATTTTCAGGATTGGGGTTGCGCTAAAGCCATTGGTTACGACTATTTCGGATCTGACTGTTTCAGCAGATGCTCTCCATCCAAACAATAATTCTGAATCCATAAATTTAGGAGCTGCCTTAGACAACAAAATTCNAGGGGTCGGGGTTTTTAGNGTTCGAGGAGGGGTGAAAGCTATTTATATGGATAATCCTGAATATGGATATACAGCTGGGCTTGGTTTAAAAATGTTTTATCTTGGTAATAAATTTATTTCTATTGATTATGCCTATAAAGCCATTGGTTTATTAGGGAATGTCCATGTATATACCCTTGGTTTTTCATTTTAGTTTGATATGCCCAGATATCTTACCTATGTTTTTTGCATAGGCTTAATTGCCTTAAGCTGTTTTAATCGTAACGACTTTCCTCAAAATAATAATATCCTCGCTAAGGTTGGAGACAGAATTATTACAGTTCAGGATTTTATTCGTAGAGCAGAATACACGATCAGGCCCGACTATTGTAAACAATCAAATTATATCCATAAAAAAATTGTTTTAAATTCTCTGATTGCTGAAAAACTGATTGCATTAGAGATGGAAAAGGAAAAAGATGAGCTGCTAGCAAGTCAGTCTTTTCATAACTATCTAAGAGGTAGAAAAGAGCAGTCAATGNGGCAATTGTTTTATTATGATAATTTTTTTGATAAAACAGATATCCCCGATAGCTTGATCAAAAAAGTATTACCACTATCTGGCAGAANAATCAAGGTTAACTATATAAGTCTACCCGATATAAAAACCGCAGGCGAAATAAAAAATTTGTTATTACAAAATTTTTCTTTATCAGAGATATATGATGGGATATGGCCCGGTGAAGTTCCTTCAAAGGAAATCAATTTCTTTGATAAAGAGCCCGATGAGATCCACAGGCAATTATTTAAAGATCAGATAGAAAAAGNACAGATTGTAGGCCCATTTGCTAATGATGATGGNAGCTATTTGATTATGAAGATTGTAGAATGGAAAGATGAGTTTACCATAACAGAAAAAGAGCAAAAAATCCGATGGAATGACACAAGANACATGGTTAAAGAAAAAATGGCTAAGAAAGAATATTTATCCTATATAGAGGGAATCATGACCGGACATACAATTGATTTCAATCCGNATGTTTTTGATCAATATGCATATGAAGCATCAAAGGTATATCTTAATGATGCTGAGATCAAAAAACAGGCNATAAGCAAGGCGCTGTGGGAAGACATTGAAAAGCCTAAAAAAATTGTTATAAATGATAAAACNAACCTTTCTCTGGATGATATAATTTTCAGTTATGACAACAAAGAATGGACTGTAAATGATTTAAATCAACTGATTCAATCTCACCCCCTAGTGTTTAGGAAAAGACAAATCAGCATAGGAGATTTTCGGAATCAGCTTAAACTATCTATAGCGGATCTTTTAAGAGATAAAGCGATTACTGAAAAATGTTACAATCTAGATTTAGATAAAGATTGGAGAGTTACAACTAATGTGTATATGTGGCATGATGCATATGCAAGCAAACGCTTTATAACTTTAGCCAATGAAAAGAAAGAGAACCCCGAGAAAAAGAGAATTTTGCATAATAATTTGATTGATTCTTTACAAATTAAATACTCAAATAAAATTAGGATTAATACGGTTGAATTTGAAGATATAGAACTGACATCTAGAGATATGCTTGTTACCCAGAAAGGTTTAGCCTACCCAATTGTTGTCCCTTCGTTTCCAATCCTTACCTCAGATGATAGGCTTGATTATGGCTCGAAATTAAATTAATCATGAGAATATCAGTCACNGCAGTTCTAATTATAAGTTGGTCTTTTGGACAGCTTTATNGAGGNGCCGAACTCCGGACGCATGAGTCATACCTATATGGAAAATTTGAAGCTAGGTATAAGCCGACCCAGGGTGACGGGTTGGTGTCTTCCTTTTTTACATATAATGATGATAATCCAAACACGCCATGGTCTGAAATTGATATTGAGATATTGGGTGTTTATGATCATGTTGTGGATTTTAATACAATTACATGGGGTCAGAAATCTCATTTAAGACAGCACTATGTTCCGTTCAACCCACATGAGGATTTTCATATTTATGGTTTTGAATGGACCCCTGAATATGTCGCATGGTTTATTGATGGCGATGAGGTTTATAGGCAGTCAGGAGAACACATAGACTCTATTCATTACTCGCAAAAAATCATGATGAATATATGGAACCCAGTATATGAAGACTGGGTTGGATCTTGGAATCCTGAAATATTGCCAAGATTTTCATATTACGATTACGTGAGCTATTCAGCCTATACACCAGGTGAGGGAGACACGGGAAGTGATTCAAATTTTACTTTTCAGTGGAAAGATGATTTTGACACCTTTGATTATAATAGATGGGAAAAAAGCCATGATCATACTTGGGGAGGGAATCAATCTCTTTTTATTGAAGACAACATACATTTTGAAAATGGAAAAATGATCTTGTGTTTAACCACAATATCAGATATAGGCTATGTTGATTATTCAGCCCCAAAAGTAATATGGTCTAGGCAGCACAATAATTCTTTGAATGTTCGATTTAGCGAAGAGGTTACCTATGAAAGCGCTGCGAATGTAGTAAACTACAATTTAGCGGGAGTTTCTTTTCTTAATGCCCTGCTTTATAGTGATCATAGAACTGTTAATCTCATGATGGACGCGGATGTACTTAGTATGAATGTAATGGGAGTGTATAATATTCAAGATGATAGTCAAAACATATTACAATCTGATATTGTTTGGATTAACATTCCAGAACCTTTAGGAGATACAATTAAGATTAATACGGGGGGTGCCTCTGCATTGGATTATTTTGGGGATCAGATATGGGGCCCAGATAAAGAATATGGTTTTGTTGCGGGAAATTTTCAGAATATTAGTAATGAAATAGATATTCAAAATACGGAAAATGATATTATTTACAGGTCTTCTCTGAACAGAGTAGCATCTTATAAAGTCAGGCTAAAACCCGGAGCGTATACTTTGAAAATGTTATTCTCTGAAAACCACTATGATAATCCTGGTGACAGAGTTTTTGATATTACAATCGAGGAAAATGTAGTTATCGAAAATTTAAATATATTATCGTATACACAAGCGCATACGGCCCATATTATTATATTAAATAATATTGAGGTCTTAGATGGGGTGTTAGACATCTATCTCTCTGCTGATATATATGGTGTTGGGTATACTCATGCTGGGCCGTTTATCAATGGGATTGAGATTTATCTGGAAAATTCATTGTCAAGCATGGAGAGCGCCCCTTCTTTATTTAAATTAGAAAAACCATATCCCAATCCCTTTAATAATAACATTTCTATTCCTATTTTTTCACATGTGAAAAGTAGTGCCTCTATAGATGTTTTTGATCTAGTCGGAAGAAAAGTTCATACTATATATGAAGGAGCTGTTCAACCGGGGACAACATATTTTTTGTGGGATGCGAAAATAGCGGCAAATGGTATTTATGTAATTCGTTCAATAGTTAATGGAAAAAAACATTATGATAAAATCATGTTACTTAAGTAGAAAAATTATTAAATCACTAATTTTTATTGTGGTGTAAATCGTTATCTAACTATGATTAATAAAATTTATTTATTTACCCTTGTAATCTTTTCAAGTGTTACATCCCAAACGATACAAATAAATGAGATAGTATCATCTAATCAGAATACGTTCTATGATGAAGACGGGGACACTCCAGATTGGATAGAGCTATACAACACCTCTGCAAACAGTGTTTCACTTTATAATTGGGGACTGTCGGATGATGTAAACAATCTGTTTAAATGGAGGTTTCCAAATATTGCGATTGAGCCCGAACAATATTTACTGGTTATGGCATCTAACAAAGATCGTACAGATATTATTGCACAGTGGGAGACCATTATTAACTGGGGGGATCAGTGGAATTATTTTATAGGCAGCCAGCCACCCCCATCTAATTGGAACCAAATCGGTTTTAATCCAAACAGCTGGGATAACGGTCCTAGTGGATTTGGTTATGGTGATAATGATGATAACACAGTAATTACTCCAGCGACATCAATCTATATTAGAAAATCGTTTTACATTTCAGATTCAGAACATGTAAAAAAAATTGCCCTGCATATAGACTATGATGATGGATTTGTTGCGTATCTAAATGGATCTGAGTTTGCGCGTTCTAACGTGGTAGGTAGCCCACCCAGTTTTGACCAAGGAACTGAAGGGTGGATAGAGGCTCAGATGTATAATGGTGGCAGTCCAGCGCTTTATTGGGTAGACTCATTAGACACATGGGTAGCTGATGGTCAAAATGTATTAGCAATTCAGGTTCATAATTTTGATATCAATTCATCTGATATGTCTTGCATTCCATTTCTTACTATTGGCAGAGACATTGTTATAGATGGAGCATCAGAAGTAGCGAATGAGATTAATTTGCCCGGGTCAATGCTTCATACAAATTTTAAAATTAGCTCTACTGGCGAAACTATTATTATAACAGATTCAGACAGCTCACATATAGACTCATTATACACTCAAAATCTTTTTCCAGATGTTTCAATAGGGAGAATTAATGATGGGGAATATATTGGGATGTTTATGAGTCCAACGCCTGGTGGCCCAAATGGAGAGGAATCTGTATCGGGCGTGCTAGCTGAGCTAAGTTTCTCACATTCTGCAGGGTTTTATGACGAGTCGCAAATGTTTATTGGCGTATACAGCGATGACGATGACGTGGATATTTATTATTCTCTTGATGGTACAGAGCCAAACACAGATTCATACTTATATACTAGCCCTATTTTTATTCAGGGGAATAAAGTTGTTCGTGCAGCCAGCTATAAAAGTGGTTGGCTAAAGTCTCCGATTAAAACAGCCACATTTATATTAGATAACGATAGCTATGGGCTTCCCACCATATTTTTGTCTACCGCTCCTGAAAACTTTTTTGATTACTACACAGGTATATACGTGATGGGGCCAAATGCATCGCCAGATTATCCGCATTTTGGGGCAAACTTTTGGGAGGACTGGGAAAAACCTATATATATTGAGGTTCTGGAAACTGATGGTACATATTTTTCTTCACCAGCTGGGGTAAAAATTTTTGGTGGATGGAGCAGGGGGCAAGATCAAAAATCATTTTCTCTTTTTGCTAGAGGGTATTACGGAGCAAATGAGTTTAATTACCCGCTATTCCCTGACTTGGACATTGATAGTTATCAAAGTTTTGTTCTAAGAAACTCTGGGAATGATTGGAATTTTACAATGCTACGAGATGGGTACATGACAAGTTTGTTTGATAATATAGACCTGGATTATCAGGCTTACCGGCCAATGTTGGTCTAT
>PAIR01000016.1 GCA_002704905.1 Fidelibacterota bacterium | reverse complement strand
ATTTTACCAAAACCAAATTCACTTCCTTGTGCCACAAAACCAAGTGTGTTATGAAGATGTTTTTCATAGTAATCTACTTTATTTTTATGACCAACACCAGAGGGTGTACAATCAATAACCACAGAAGCACGGCTGATAGCTTCCTCAGTTTCTAGATCTGGATCCATATCTAATTCTTTGAAATCATCAACGCGGTCTGAACTTACGGACAAACGTGCTCCTCGATTTAGCAGATCAATTACTTTGGATCGATCACTTCTTAAGGGAGAATTTTTATTAAATGTGACTTCTCCAATACCCAACTGATCTTTATAGTCACACAGCAATCCGATTAATGGCTCACCGATAGTTCCAGTGCCTATAACATGGACGATTTTACGTTCCATTAAAACAACTCCTTATCAAGGTTAATTATCTTTCAGCTCACTTAGAGTACGATTTTCTGAGCGACATTGAATGACAAACCAAATAATAATGGTTCCAAACACGATAAAATAAACGGCCAGAAAGTAACTGAAGAAATTATACATTTGCTACGACCTTATTTTTGATCTTTATCACATAAATTCTGTATTTTAACATTAAAGCATAAAGTAAGGTAAATATACCCAGGGATATTAAAAATGGCCCCAAAATATCGGACGGTTGTTTAGCTATCTCCACTTGAGGATGGGATTGAATCTCTGGTGCCCAAAATTGCACAGATACAAAAATAATAGGAACATTCACAAATGCAATAATACCTAGAGCAGCGGCATAACGTTTTACCCTTTCCACATGACCCCCAAAAGATCTCATCATAAAATAACCGACATATATAAGAAATAGTATCAATGTGGTTGTGAGCCGAGGTTCCCAAATCCAGGGCTGACCCCAGATAGGTGTTGCCCAAATTGGACCAGTAATTAAAACAAGAGAAATAAAAATTGTACCAATCTCTGCAGCGGCTAGACCGACTCTATCCCAATAGTCATCACCTTTAACAAAAAACATAATACCTGAGATCATAACAACAAAATAAGATAAAAACCCTACCCATGCTGATGGTACATGCACATAAAAAATTTTTTGGGCCCAGTGCTGCTCGGGTACCATAGGTGTATTATAAATGATGTTCCAGATATTGAACAGCATAAAAACCGTAACCGTTAGTAACGAAATAATATTGATCTTTTGTTTAAAAAATAACTGCATTATTCTTCAGTGATAAAGTCGAATAAAGTGTATCCAATGAGAGAGAAAATTACAATTATTGAGATAACGATTAACAACCATATTTGCCATAGTTGGTATGGCTCTCCTGCCATAATACCAGCTGATATTTTTGATGCAGCAATAACTACAGGAGATACTAGTGGGAAAAATAAAATAGGAACTAATACTTCACTTAAATTAGCGCGCATTGCAATTCCTGAGACAAGGCTTGCTACTGACATTATAGCTAGATTAATTAGCAAGGTTGTAACTACAGATAATAATAAATCTGAAGGATATTCGATTAACAAGAATTTGAAAAAGGGTATGATTACAATTGCTTCCATTATAGTCAGAAAAATGAACCCGCTAATCCATTTAGCCAAATATATTAACCCTCTATCTATTGGAGAGCTAATCAGTAAAGAAAACGCATCAAATTCTTTTTCATATGAAAAAGAACGATGAACACCCAAAACAGTAACAAGTAGAACCATTATCCAAAACATACCAGGAGCATAGTTAGCTACGATCACTTTTGAGACATTGGAAGTAAATGCAAAAACAAGGATAATAGATAATCCAAAAATCAACATAGATAAAATCACTTCTCGCGAACGAAATTCGATGAATAATTCTTTTTTAAGTAAAGTTAAAAACATCAAGATTCCTTAATTACTCCATCTTCTAAATAAAGGATTCGACTAGCATATTTTTCAGCCTTCTGTCTGCTATGGAGTACCACACACATCGTTTTCCCACTCAGTTTCCATTGATTTAAAGAATCTTTCATTTGTTTTTCACCTAATTCATCTAATCCAGTAAAGGGTTCATCAATTAACAACAGATCCCAATCAGCTAGTTCTGCGCAAATCAATTTCAACCGTTGAAGCATCCCTTGAGAATAAATGGATATTGTATCGTCAGCTTGATCTAATAGATCAAATCTTTCTAATTGATCCCTAATAGTGACTTCAGATATTGGCGTAGAACGAAGATTCATTACCAACTTTAAATTTTCAACAGCTGAAAGCGATGAATACATTGCAGGAGCATGACCCAGATATAATATTTTTTTCCGTTTGTCCGGTGATCCTTTCAACAAGTCTTTATTTTGAAATAAAATTTCACCACCATCACAAGTCATGATTCGCGCAAGAATGCGAAGTAAAGTTGTTTTCCCCGCTCCATTCTTGCCCATAAAAATGATTGTCTCTCCAGACTTTACATCGAAAGTTACCTCTCTTAAAACTGGACGGAGATTAAAGGACTTTGATAGCCTAGAAACGGAAAGCATTCAAATTAAAAGGATTTTATCTGGGCAATGACTGAGGACACTTCTTGTTTCAATGCATTCCGCGAGTTTTGGTAATCACTATCGTTAACATTACCCATATCAAATTCCATTTCTAATTCTTTTATCTGGCGGTAAAGGAGACGCTTTTTTCGCTTTAAAGAAACTAAATTGGTCTCATCTTTGCTCTTAGTCATTTTAGCTAAAAAGAGTGGTTGAAGCACAAAAATAATGGGTAAAATAAAAAATATAAGCACTAAACTGTAATCTTGAATGAAGCCCATTATCATTCCTTCCGAGGCCAAAGAGCAATCAGTGTACCAAAAATAAGTATATACCCACCAATCCACACCCAGTGCACAAGTGGATTGATCATAATTTTTAGAAAAGCAATTCCATTTTCATTATCAACCGCAGAAAAAATAGCATAAATATCCTTGTTTAAGGTAGAATGAATGTCCAGTTCACTGTGTGGCTGTCTCCGATTCACATCAGGATTCTTATGAAAATATATCCGTTTTTCCGGGAGAAGATTAGTAATGAACCTGCCTTTATTATCAATTACTTGGAGCTCAGAAATCCATGCATAATGGTTAGGACGCTCTGCTTCTGAAATATTGATCAACTGAAATTCATAGCCAGCTACATGTTCCGTTTCACCTTTCTTTAAACTGAATTCTTTTTCTTTATCAAAGGCGTGTCCTGTAAAACCCACAAACATGAAAACAATTCCAAGGTGGACCACATAACCGCCATAACGAGATCGATTTTTGCTGACCATCCGTCTCAAAGCTGTAATAATAGATTCATTAAATTTATTTTTTCTTGCACGTACACCTCGGAAAAACTCAATAAAAATAGTTGTCGTAACAAACATGCAAAGGCTAAATGAAATAACTACAGTGCCTTCCAATCCAAAGAAGAGAAAAATTGCTGAACCAATCAATCCCGACAGGATAGGAAATGTAAAATTTCTTACGAGACTCTGTCTCCCTGTTTTCCTCCATGCTAGCAAAGGGCCAATGCCTGTCAAGGTCAGAAGAATTAATCCGATAGGAATATTAATCTGATTGAAAAAGGGAGGCCCAACTGTGATTTTAGTCCCGCGTACTGCTTCGGATATAACTGGAAATAAAGTACCCCAGAATACAGCAAAGCACATGACTACAAAAACCATATTATTGAATAAAAATCCGCTTTCACGTGATGTAAAAGATTCCATCCTTCGTTTGGATCTTAGTTCATGCCGCCTGGTGTACATAATTCCAAAGGAAGACACTAGGATTAAGAAAACAAAAGTTAGAAAAATTGGTCCCAAAGATGATGCTGTGAATGAATGGACTGAACTCATAACACCTGAACGTGTTAAGAAAGTGCCAAAAATACATAGAGTAAACGTGAGAATTATTAACACCATATTCCAAATACGTAACATATCCTTTTTTTCCTGGATAATAATGGAATGGAGAAATGCTGTTGCAGTTAGCCATGGCATAAAACTAGCATTTTCAACAGGGTCCCAAGCCCAGTAACCGCCCCAGCCTAATTCTTGATAGGCCCACCAGCCACCGAGAATAATTCCCATACTCAAAAAGAGCCAAGCTACTAAGGTCCACCGACGAATACTCTGTATCCACAATGGGCTAGTATCTCGGTTCATGAGTGCAGAGATGGCAAATGCAAAGGGGACAGAAAAGCCTACATACCCAAGATACAATGTTGGTGGATGTATTGCCATAGTCACATTCTGGAGTAATGGATTTAATCCATTCCCATTGGTGACCAAAAAGTCTGCATCAGTAGGCATGAACGGGTTTGTTACAAAATTCGTTAACACCAAGAAGAACATTTGAATAATGGCTAATGAAATGATCACCCAAGGCATAAGGCCGTGATGTTTGGATTGATTCTGTATTATGGTTATTGTAGAATAGATTGACAATATAAAAAGCCAAAAAAGTAGTGATCCCGATTGACCTGCCCAAAGTGCAGAAATTTTATAAATAAAAGGTGTTTCCAAACTCGTATATCGAGCCACATAATCGATATGAAAGTTACTACCTATGAGTTGGTAAGTTAGGATGAACGTTGCTAGAAACACAAAAAAGGATATCCCAAGCGCAAGACGTTGACCGGTTAGGAAAAGGCGCTGATCTCCGTTACGGGCATAAATAGATAAAGTCAGAACAGTGAGAATACTGAATCCAAATGCTAGATTCAGAGCTACACCACCAGCTACAGGTGTCATGTATCGATTTCAGTTAGATTATAGCTTGATTCATCTCGAAGGTCACCCTCGTACCGAGATGCACACTTTGTCTGCAATTCATCCGCATAAAATGTACCATTAAGATATTGCCCTGTGACAATCACTTCTGCCCCATCTTTAAAGAGATCGGGACGCGTTCGATCATATTTCACCGCTATTTCTGTATTCCCTTCTTTCAGAGTAAAAGTACATTCAAGATGGTTTGTTTTGGATATAACAATAGATCCACCTTTAACTAGGCCACCCAGTTTAGTTCGTTTATTAATATTATCATTAATCAGATCTTCAACTGATATAAATGTTGCCATAGCCTTTTCATCTGCGGGATTCAATGATACCCAACCGATCCAAAAAATTACAACGGCAATCACTCCTGAGATCATAATTATGAATTTTTTATTACTTTTCATTTTTTTCCTTTAAAAAACAGCAGCTTCCTGCCATTCATCAAATTCTTTTTTCATGGACTCAACAATTTCCCCCATCGTGGCATAGACCTTTGCTGCTTCAATAATGGGTAACATAATATTGTCCCCATTACCACAAGCTTCGTGAATTCGACTTAACGTTTTTTCAACTGCATCGTCATCTCGCTCTAATCGTAAATTTGCTAAAGCTTCCTTTTGCTGTTTCTCTGCCATATCACCGATCTCCAACAATGGAATTTCTATTTCTTCATTTTTCTTTTCAAAGGCATTAACTCCTACATGAATTAATTCTTTATTATCAATTTTTTTCTGGTATTCTGATGCAGATCGAGCGATCTCTCTCTGAAAATAACCCTTTTCAATANAAGGGATAACCCCACCAAGATTTTCAATCTCTTCAAAATATTTTTCAGCTTCAGCTTCCATATGGTCTGTCAATGATTCAACGAACCANGAGCCNCCTAACGGGTCNGCAACATTGGCAACCCCTGTTTCGAAAGCAATTAATTGCTGAGTACGAAGTGCTATCTCGGCTGCTTTATTTGTTGGCAATGCCAGTGTTTCATCCATAGAGTTTGTATGTAAAGATTGTGTACCNCCCAATACCGCGGCCATCGCTTGAAAACCCGTTCGNGCTATATTGTTCTCCGGTTGCTGTGCTGTAAGCGAACATCCCGCAGTTTGGGTATGAAATCTTAATTTCCATGAACGTGGATCTTTAGCNTTATATTTATTNTTTAGACGTTTTGCCCAGATACGGCGAGCAGCACGATACTTAGNAATTTCCTCAAAGAAATCTAAATGAGAATTGAAAAAAAATGATAAGCGTGGTGCAAAGTCATCTANATCAAGGCCTGAGGCCATTGCATATTCAACATATGTGAAACCATTTGCCAAAGTAAAAGCCAACTCCTGAGCAGCAGTTGAGCCCGCTTCTCTAATGTGATAACCTGATATAGAAATCGTATTATAATTCGGCATGTGTTCTGTGCAGAACGACATCATATCCGTAATAATNCGCATGGATGGTTCTGGTGGNAAAATCCATTCTTTTTGCGCAATAAATTCTTTCAANATATCATTTTGTANTGTACCACGCAAATTAGCTAGTGGAACGCCTTTGTTTTCAGCCAAAGCAATATAAAAAGCCAANAGAATNACCGCNGGNCCATTAATTGTTTTNGAAATAGAAATCTCACCNAAGTTGATACCTTCAAATAGNCGCTCCATATCTTTAATTGACGCAATAGAAACACCNCACTTCCCNACTTCTCCATCAGCCCAGGGATGATCAGGGTCATANCCCATAAGTGTCGGCATATCAAATGCTACAGAAAGACCCGTTTGGCCTTTGCTCAANAATGAATGATATCGNNCATTAGTNTCTTCCGGNGTTCCAAACCCTGAGAACTGNCGTTTTGTCCATAACTTACCACGATACATATTGGCATGAACNCCACGGGTATATGGGTATTGACCNGGAAAACCGAGTTTTTCTAAATATTGATCATTGGGGNCTTCTGGATAATAGAGTGAATCTACTGATTCACCACTGAGGGTATCGAAGCTATAATCNCGAGCGNNAGACNCATTNACNGCTTCTTCCCACTCAACCTTTGCTTGTTTAAATAATTCCAACTGTTTTGACATGATNAAATCCAAAGATAGAATTTACAGCCTTCGACGAATTTCTAATACTTTATTCAANCCCTCAAAAGCCATCCAAAGAATCAAGCCCATTAGAATAATAGTAAGACTAAACAAAATACCATTTTCGCCAAAAAATTTAATCGCATTAGTAATCAGTGCTGTAAATGTAACAATCATAATAATTAGCATTGGAATTAATAAAGGTAGGATTGGTTTCTTTTTTTGCCAATAATAAAGNGTTAAAACCATCAGAGTCAATGCGGCAAGCATTTGATTACTGGCACCAAATATTGGCCAAAGTACAAATCCAGCCTGACGCATACCACCTGAAGGCATTCCTGGATCAGCAATATCCCAAAATGCTAATAACATTGCCGGTGCAATTGCTATTATCGTTGCTATATACCGATTGGATAAAGGTTTAATATTGGTTGCAGCTCCAAATTCATTTAGAATTAATCGTTGAATTCGAGTGGCAGTATCCAATGTCGTGGCAGCAAATGAGATTATCAAAACCGACATTAATGTCTCNGCAAAAGACTTTGAAATACCTAGTGATTGAAGGAGTTCACCTCCACCTAGGACAAAAGCAGCTGTCTTATTTCCACTGGCATGTGCCCAAGTGTCATAATAAACTTCCCAATTATTAAGACCTGATACTGCAACAGAATAATTTGGTATATCAGACTGCGCTACCAAAGATATACCGGCCACAGCAGCAACAGTTGAAAATAAAGCAAGAGTTCCTTCNCCAATCATNCCTCCGTAGCCTACGAATCTAGAATCTTGTAATTGTTCTAANTGTTTTGANGAAGTACCTGATGCTACTAANCCATGAAACCCGCTAATAGCTCCACAAGCAATGGTCACAAAAAGTAGTGGNAATAATCCAGGAGTTCCCGGATCAGAAAATGAACGAATGGCAGGTGCTTCTACAATTGGTTGAGCAACAAATATTCCAGTAAATAATAATCCCAATCCAATAAATAGTTGGTGACTGTTAATATAATCTCTTGGCTGGAGCAAAGTCCAAACAGGTAATAAACTTGCAATACCTGAATAAATGAATAATATTATAATCCAATAATTAGTAGCNAGCGGTTCAAGCTCGATCATAGAATTAGTAAAATCAATAGGGANTTTAGTTCCCACCCAAANAAAGAAGTAAAGTAATACAACAGCNACCAATGANGGAATNAAACTATTTATTTTCTTTTTATAGATGAGAAATCCCATAGTAATGGCAATAATGATNTGAACATTAATTGGGATTACAGATGATGGGCTTTTTACAAATCGATCTGCAATCACCATGGCAAAAACTGCTAAGACNAACCATACCAANAGCATAATAAATATTAAAAACATTATCCGAGCGCGTTTGCTNATAGTAGAAGAAGCAATATCTGCAATACTGCGTCCNTTTTCTTTAACACTGGTTACTANGGCTCCAAAATCATGCACGGCACCCATAAATACAGTTCCAATCAGGATCCAAAGCAATGCGGGTAGCCAACCCCAATAGGCAGCTACNCAAGGGCCTATTATGGGTGCTGCACCAGCAATNGATGTAAAGTGATGACCAAATAAAATATGTTTTTTTGTTGGTACATAATCCATCCCATCCTCAAGTGATTTAGATGGCATAGTGATAGTTTCATCNTGNACTTCAAAAATTCGCTGNCCAACATATTTGGAATAAAATTTATATCCCAAAAAAAATGNTGTNAAACCAATCAAAACAAGTATGATTGAACTCATTGATCAAGTATCCATACTTATAGGNNCTTTTTGAGAGTTNANAGCCATACTAATTCCTTCGGTACTTATCCCATATTTATCCAACAATATCTGACGTGGNCCNTGTTCTACAAATTCATTNGGTAAAGAAATAATNTTTNTTNTTCCCTTATATCCATTGATCGATAACCACG
>PAIR01000015.1 GCA_002704905.1 Fidelibacterota bacterium | reverse complement strand
ACCCAAAATCTAAGAGAATATTACGCGTATCTGGGATCTGGTCAATTCCTTCATGAATAATGATAATGTTTAGTGGCCTTGAAAAATTATTGATAGAAAATCCTAAAAGATCGCTATTAATCATTCCGGCAAGACGGCTTTGGTGCGTATAATTAAGATTATGCGCATTTACGCGACCTGACGAAGCAGGATTAAATAGTGGTGATACGGAAGTCCCAAAATCAGTCACAGCAGCACCGCCAAGAGATAAGATTCGCGCATCACCTGCACTGTTAAAAACTTGCCAACCATACCGTACCCAATAGGTTTGGGAAAGACCGATTGAGAATAAAAAGAAAAAAATAATTGTCCTTAGGATAGAAAAAAATCTAAAGCCCATGCTTTTTTTTCAACTCATCAAGTTTTCGAATCGCATCAAGGGGGGAAATACTCAGCACGTCTAAATCGGATAAGTCCTGTTTTAATTCTGATTCCTTTGCAGAAAATACTGATAATTGATTTTCAACCACTGGCATCTCAACCTTATCATCCGCTGTATGATTCTCCAGATGGTAATTTAATATTTCAGATGCTCGATCAATAACCTCTTTGGGTAACCCGGCCATCTGAGCTACATGTATACCATAGCTTTTATCTCCTGGCCCATTAAGTATCTGGCGCAGGAAAATAATTTTTTGACCAAATTCCTTGACTGCTATGTGATGATTTTCTAATCGATTTAAATTATTCGAAAGATCAGTTAATTCATGGTAATGGGTGGCAAATAATGTGCGCGCTGCAACGGTTTCATTATTGTGCAAATGTTCTGTAATGGCCCATGCCAATGATAAACCATCATAGGTGGCAGTACCACGACCAATTTCATCCAGTAGGATAAGGCTATTTTTGGTAGCGTTATTTAGAATATTTGCCGCTTCATTCATCTCAACTAAAAANGTGCTTTCACCACCAGCNAGGTTATCACTGGCACCCACACGAGTAAANAGTTTATCCACCAATCCAATCTCCGCCTGCTCTGCAGGGACAAAAGAGCCCACTTGCGCCANAAGAACAATCAAGCCAACTTGACGAAGATACGTCGATTTTCCCGCCATATTNGGTCCAGTAATAAGATGAATCTGACTCGTTTTTGTACCGATCACAAGGTCGTTTGCTATAAAGCGCTCTGTAGCTGGTANTAGCTGCTCCACTACTGGATGGCGACCACCTTTAATTTTAAGGATAGTCTTTTCATTTATCTTTGGTCGNCGATATTTATTTGATTTAGCAATGGAGGCAAAATTGTTCAAAACATCCAAACGACTGAGAACNNCAGCATTTTCTTGAAGAATCCTAGACTCGGATAAAATATCTTTACATAATTTGTAAAATAACTTTGATTCAATTTCTTCAATTTTTTCATCTGCAGANAGAATCTTTTCTTCATATTCTTTCAAATCCGGCGTGATNTAACGTTCCGAATTCACCAAAGTTTGTTTTCGGATATAATCTTNCGGCACCTTATCCCCATGGGCTTTGGTAATCTCTAAATAATAGCCAAATACTTTATTATACCCTATNTTTAGTGAAGAGATTCCAGTNCGTTCACGCTCAGTGACTTGTAGGTTAGCAATCCATTCTTTACCACCTGTGCTCAGCAAGCGAAGTTCATCTAAATCNCTATCCACACTGTTAAGTATTACATTTCCTAAATTGANTTTGGATGGTGCATCAGGGTTNAGTGTTCTTTTTATTTGCTCACTAATCTTGTCGGTATTTGCAAAACNATTCGTGAATTCCTTTAAATATTTATTATCGGATTGTTTTAANACAGATTTCACTTCAGGAATCTGCTCCAAACTGAACCGTAGACCATTTATCTCTTTTGGTGTGACTTTACCGTTATTTATNTTGCCCANGATGCGTTCTATATCNGATATCAGTTTCATGAGGTTGCTAATATCTTCTATGGCGCATCTACTATCATATAAGCCGGAGACGNTATCTAAACGCCTATNAAGGCGCTTTTTATTGGTTAGAGGACGATTTAACCATTGTTTAAGGAGACGGCCACCCCCAGCTGTGTCCGTATTATCTATAATATCAATCAATGTTCCGTGAGTGCCCTGTGTGGCGAGGCTTTTAAAAATTTCTAAATTTCGGACTGTAAACCCATCNAGCCCCATTACGTCTTTATCTAGTACAGGATGAATAGCAGAAATATGATCCATAGCACCACTTAAAGATTCAGTCATATGGTGAAAAATTGTTCCTGCAGCAGTGATACCATTACTTAATTCATCACACCCAAACCCCTTAAGAGATTTCACTTTAAAATGTTCAATCAATAAACGATAGCTCTGATCATAACTATAAATCCAGTCTTCTACCTTGGTGATAAAAGGCTTTAGCTCACGGTACCAGTCGGCTGTGGAATACACTACTGACTCACCCACCAAAATTTCNCGAGGTGCAAATATCCGCAGAGATTCGGTAAGACGATTTGGGGCACATTCCCCGATAAAGAATTCTCCTGTAGACTGGTCCAAGATACCATAACCCACATTGGATTTTCCAAAATAAATAGATGCCAAATATTTGTTTGCCTTCTGGTCCAGGGCTTGTTCAGAGGTAATAGTTCCCGGAGTCACAACTTCAATAACCTCCCGTTTAACAATACCCTTAGCCAACTTGGGATCTTCTACTTGCTCGCAAATGGCTACACGGTAACCAGCATTCACCAGTTTATGTAAATAATTATCAAGTGCATGGTAAGGAAAACCAGCTAAAGGGACATCAGCGGCAGCGCCATTAGAGCGCTTTGTAAGAACGATACCCAATATCCTTGCAGTGATCTTTGCATCCTCACTAAATGTTTCGTAAAAATCTCCCATTCGAAAAAGTACGATAGCATCACTATATTGGTTTTTTACTTCCATATATTGTCGCATAAGTGGAGTCCCGTGATCTTTAGGCAAGATGCTCTCCAGCATTTCGAAAATCGCCATTACGTTGGGTAAGTCCAAGTTTGTCACAATATTCTAATAATGGAATTGCAGTTTTCCGGCTCGTTGAAGTCATCTCTTTAAAATCAGCCACTTTTAATATAGGACGACTTGAAAAATACTGTGATAGATCATGGGTCAATTTATTCAATACAGAAGCATGAATCCACATTCCTTGGGCTACTTCAAATACTTTTCCATCATCTTTTAAGATATGAAGTATTTCTAATACTTTTTTTGGACTTTCTTCGGATAGTTCATTTGCCTTGGATAATCTGTATGCGGATGCTTTCACGGATAGCTCCAACTTTGATGCCAATAATTCATCTGCATCTGACAGTACAACTGAATGACTATGTAATGCATAACCNCCTTCTAGATTAATNAATTCTTTTTCCAAATATGATAACAAAAAGATTNCCCAATTTTCACTNAANTGNGACTCTTCTTTTATTCGATCCTTAGATAANGACTTTTTATATGGATTCTNNTTATGAAACCGGATTAATATTTTCCTGAATAATTCAATTGAGTTATTCAAGGNTTNNTCTGTAAATAATAGTCCTTTTTCATTTCGAATATNTATTTCTTTGATCCAANCCTTGACTTGTCTTTCATTAGTATGAAAATAGCGAGCCCAATTNCCCATAGATCTAGGGGACTTCCAGAANTGCANTATAAATTGATGGAGTCGTTNTGCNGGATTCGANGAAAGAACATCTGTCCAACTTTTAAGTGCTTTACGATTGAGTAAAGGTTGAGGATCNAGAGTTAAACATCCACCAATAGTTTCCATCGGNGATAANCTGCGTATNATAAACCGTTCATCCATTAAGGCAGCCACTGGTTTTTCCATNACNAACANTACGTTNCCCGATTGACCAGCTTCCAGTGGTTTTGACATCAAAGTCATGGCGATTACCTCNGCTGTACCNATATGNAGATGNACNCGCTGGCGATTCTTTAATTTCCATCTTGTATTTGAGATCATNGTCACATGNGCAATAAGCTTATCAGTTGCCTTAACCCAATTNGGTTCNGCGACAACTGCACCACGATAAAATNCATCTAACTCTGTACCGGCAAGATTGATAGCGGCCCTATCACCCATTNTTACTGAATTTGTTTCNTCGCCGTGTGTTTGCATAGCTCGCACTTTGGCTCTTCGATTTAATGGAATTATCTCTAATTCGGACCCAGTTTTTGTCTTACCTGAAATGACTGTTCCAGTTACAACAGAGCCAAACCCTTTTTTTGAAAATAAACGATCTACAGGGAGGTGAAAAAATCCGCGATCTAGCCCCGTTTCAATCGATTTTGACTGATTCATTATTTCCTGTTTAAGCTCGTTAATTCCTTCACCATTTTCTACGGAAGTTCGAATGACAGGGGCATTTTCGAGAAATGTATCATCAACCAAATCACGAACCTCTAATTCAACGAGATCAACCCAGTCCTCATCTGTAATAAGATCTGTTTTGGTTAGTATGATAATNCCACGATTCACACCAAGTAGTTTGAGAATGTGAAGGTGCTCCCGTGTTTGAGGCATAATGCCATCATCTACAGCAATGACCAATAGGGCGATATGGATTGTGGATACACCAGCCACCATGTTACGAATAAATTTTTCATGACCTGGGACGTCAATAATTGTGATGGATTGATCTAGATAAGCAAATCCCAGGTCGATCGTCATTCCACGNGCTTTTTCTTCAGCTAGGCGATCCGTATCTGTTCCAGTAAGTGCCTTGACCAAGGCCGTCTTTCCGTGGTCAATATGTCCAGATGTACCGATAACGATCTGCATCATAATCCTGTCTATTGAATTGCACTAATAATTCCTGCTAAATCTTTTTCCTGCCCTGGGATAACAGCTTTCAAATCAATATAAAAAATATTACTATGTATATANCCTACTACCGGTATTTCACTCATCCTAAATTTTGATGATAAAGTGGATGGAGATATTCCTATAGGCTTGAATCGAAAGGCCATACTCTCAAGCTTTTCTTCTGGTAAAGATCCGCTTCCAGCTTCTACCTCTGATTCCACAAGGGAGATACCCAGTTTATTTATGGTTTTTTTTGGCAAATGNGATAGAATGGTTTCTCCTCGTTTTGTAAGTGATTTCCGTGAGGNAGTCATCAGAGAAATGGTCAAATTATCTTTTGATGGCCCATCATCTCTAAAAGATCGNAAAGAGTCTTCTAAAAAAGCCAAACCCCACTTGTCACAGCGAACGGCACGGGCAATCGGATTTTTCTTCAAACGATTAACCAATGTCTTTTTACCAACAATTAATCCTGCTTGTGGACCACCTAAAAGTTTATCNCCAGAGAATGTCACAATTCCTACACCAGACTTTACTACATCCTGTATAAGCATATCTTTAGGCACACCTTTGTCAGAAAGATCATAAAGAGCGCCACACCCCAAGTCTGCCAAAACGGGAACCCGCTTCTTTTGACCCAGTTTCACCAGTTCAGATAGATGCACCTGGTTAGTGTATCCTCGAACCACATAATTACTCGTATGTACCCAAAGAATCAGACCTGTNTTCTTATTAAAAGCNTTTTCATAATCTTTCAAGTGAGTACGGTTTGTGGTACCCACTTCTTTAAGAATACAACCGCTTTTCTTGATAACATCAGGAATACGAAAGGAACCGCCGATCTCTACTTGCTGCCCTCGGGAAATAATCACCTCTTTCCCTTCACTTAATTCATTAAGTGATAAAAGTACAGCAGCAGCATTATTATTAACTGCCATGGCTGATTGAGCACCGGTAAGTGAGGATAATAATACATTTATATGATCTTGTCTTTGNCCTCGTGCACCAGTCTGAAGGTCAAATTCTAAATTAGTATAACCGGAAACACGTTTTGCTACCTTTTTAGCAGTTAATTCTTTCATTGGTGCTCGCCCAAGACCGGTATGAAGAACTATCCCAGTTCCATTAATTACATACTCCATATTTGGCGACATTAATCGTTTGATTTCATATAAAATATTCTTGGTAATATNAGCTCTTTTGATTTNGAGAGTCCCCTTTTTTGCGGATCGCCGATATACTTCTAATTCTGATTTAATAATAAACGATATATACTTATTATTCAGAGATTTAAATGCATTGCATTCAAGTAATACTTCTGATACTGATGGGAGTTCTTTGAGTTGCTTTTGAGACATAATAAAGGGAAAAATAGATTAATTNAGAGCGNGAATCAAGAGCTTCCCGCAGCACGTCGCATAAAGAATGCAAAGATTACACTAGGGAAAAGAAGAATACCCATAGCNGGAAATACAGCAGCNACACCCATATTCTCNGCAATCACCCCACTAAAACCAGCAGCAAANGAACCAATNCCAAAACTAAGGAAAAAACTGATTCCGTAGCCCAANCCNCTNTTNTGACTATGAGTAAATCGTGCAATTAGTGTATTCCCTATGGGCTGGTTACTAAAATAGGCCACACCAAGCATTATTCCAGATATAATTAAGAGTAAATCAGATGTATATCCCATGAGGAGCAAAAAAGGAATATTAGCCATAATTATGAACATGAGCGCTGTAGGCTTATGAAAGCGTTCCCCAATACGGGCACCCACAAGCTGACCACCAATACCTGCTATGAATACCATAGTGGGGAAAATTCCTGCCTTCATATTTGCTGTAAGGGATGGAAGAATGGAGTTTGTATTCTCTGCAAAATGGATCGGCATAAATGTGGTGAATCCGTAATATGCCATTCCCATAAATGCATTTGTAAGAAAATATAATATGAGAGCGGGCTTATTAGTTTTCACCTCATGATTAGCAAATTCTTTTTCCGGTATATTAGATCGCTTCCGATATGGAATCGTGATAAATGTGCCAATTGCCAGAAGACCATTGAATATTCCAAGGAAAGCATAAGCCGATCTCCACGAGATCAGTGCCGCCAATGTTGTTGCTAGTAATGGCCCGATAGCTGAACCAGTGGAACCAAATATACCGTGAATAGCCATCCCTCGTGTCAGTGATTTTACCCGATGAGAAATAAGTGTGAGTCCTGCTGGATGATAAATACTACAAAAAAAGCCCATTAGACCTAAACCAATTACCATTACCTGAAATGATCCTGATAAAGCCACTAAAAGGGCAGATATGGATGATCCTACTTGGTAAATGAGTAAAAGTTGCCGACCACCAAGACGCTTTTCTGCCCATCCTGCAGGAATCGCGCCAAGACCGAACATGAAAGCACTTACCGTGACAACAAACCCTAGGGTGTCAAGTCCAACATCAAATTCATTTCGAATGACAGGGAGAAGGCTGGGTAATGCCAGCATGAGAGCATGGACTGAAAGATGACTTCCACCAGTAATACTCAGAATGATCTTTTCAAAACGCGTCATATTTAAAAACCCCCACTACCAAAACTAATGAGGGCTTTATACAAGTTAAAAACTGAGTTAGCGTTTTTCTGTAATACGTGTAGCTTTAGATCCAGTCAATTTCCGCATATAATTTAGCTTGGCACGCCGAACCTTACCACGGCGCTTAACTTCAATTTTAGCAACCATGGGCGAATGAATCGGAAAAATGCGCTCCACTCCAATACCGCCTGAAATTTTGCGGACCGTAAATGTTTCAGAAATGTCACTACCTCTACGTGAAATAACTACCCCTTGGAATTTCTGAACACGTTCTTTACCACCTTCAACTACTCGAACGTCAAGTGAGACCGTATCTCCTGCACCAAATTCAGGTAGATCTGTTTTCATTTGGTTTTCTACAACCGGTTTAATTTTATTCATCGTTTTACTCCGATTCCTTTAATCCTAAATAATCATTCCAAATATCAGGACGTTTTTTTTTCGTCACCGCTTCCCGGCACTCTTGACGCCAGGCTTCAATTTTTTTATGATGGCCAGATAATAAAACTTCTGGAACCTTCATGCCGTCTATTTCCCTCGGCTGGGTATAATGAGGCGCATCCAATAGATCTGCAGCAAAAGTGTCACTTAGTGCCGATTCCACATTATTCAGAACTCCCGGAATGAGCCGGACAATACTGTCGATTATGATCAATGCAGGGATCTCCCCGCTGGTGACCACAAAATCACCAATTGAATATTCATGAGTTACATATTTTTCTATAACCCGTTCATCAATACCTTTATAGTGACCACAAATAACAATCAACTTTTTTACGGTGCTATTTTCTTTAGCTAAACCGTGGGACCAGGGCTTCCCTTGAGGTGATGGATATATAATCCGAAGATTATCTGATCCGCCCACCAATTCAATTGCATTTTCAATGGCTTTAAACATTGGGCTTGCCATTAAAACCATGCCGGCGCCACCACCAAATGGTACATCATCTATCTGACGATAATTATTTTCCCCATAATCTCGAAGGTTGACAGTATGTAGGTCGACCTTCTCTCGTTCAATCGCCTGTCGCAACATGGAATGCTGCACCACCGACTGAACCAAATCTGGAACCGGTGTTATGATGGCGATCTTCTGTTTCAATCCAATAAACCATCCATAGGTGTTATTGTAACTAATCCCATTTGAATATCCACCGAACGAACAATTTCAGGAACAACCGGTATCAATACCTCTTTTTTCCCTCTTGCTATAACATAGACATCATTAGCGGGCAAACTCATCATATCTACCAATTCGCCAATTATCTCACCACTATCGGAAACAACTGTTGATCCCAACAAATCCGATGATATCAAATTGATTGGGTCTGCGTCAGTAATAGATGCAAATAACAGCTGCCCAATCATAGATTCTGCTTCATCCCGATTCTTTGAACCTTCAAAGAGAAAACGACGCTTTTTATCTACGCCTGTAACCTTTTTAAGCTTCACATCCCTGGCCAGATTGACATCAAAACCGATATAAAGCGGTTTACCCACATATTCGTCAAATTGACGGATTAATGGGCGTACACCAACTTCGCCATCCAGGCCTGCAGCTCGTGTGATTTTAGCTATGGGAAAAAGCTTATTCTTCATTCGTATCAATAATTTCCAATTGGGCTCGCTTTCCACCTTCTTTGGCATTA
>PAIR01000014.1 GCA_002704905.1 Fidelibacterota bacterium | reverse complement strand
TTTGATCTTATTTAATGCTTTTATTATGCCCGAAATGAATTTTAAGGCACGTATGCTTTCAGGGGATATTTATCGCAAACGCCCTGATCTCAACATTGAACCGGGTTATTTCATGGATGACCTGCCGGATTACAGTATCATTATTAGAGCAAAAGAAGGTGAAACTTTAAAAGATGTGCGCATTTTTAGTAAAAGTGGCCTAAAAACCCAGACCAGTATTCATTCAAAAACAGGAAAACTATCCACCATTGATGATGCCATCATCCTCGATCTATTTAATGGAGAGATCCATGAGATCGATCTTCGCGATTACGGCAACTACCGCCGCATTGAATTTCTGAAACACAAAATTACCATCCCCGCTGATGACCTTTTTTTGAATCGGCGTGATACTACCAGCAGGTCCGATAGGGAAATGACTATTGGTATGATCTTAAACAAGCGAGAGGATATTAATAAACGGACTGACATTGTGAAGGGCCGAATTGGCCGTGTATTTATGCGTACAGGTCTTGATAGTCTCATACCACAAACATTTGAAGCATCTGAGCTCACCCTATCTCAATTCAAATCAACTTTTGCAGCTGACACGACGTCCCATTCAGGAGATGAAATCTATCGCAAAGAAAAGGATGTGGATATTGCTATTCGTCAACTGCGTAATGAATACAACCTTTTAAGAAGTTATAATAAAACCAGCAATAAGTACGAAGTGGAACTCCATAAAAAATTCTCTTTACCAGTGGCATGTATCCTTTTCATTATGACCGGTGCATCATTGGGTGTTCTATTTCGGAAAGGTGGCTTCACGATAGCAACTAGTTTATCTTTTGGATTTTTTCTGGTTTATTATGTGCTGATGATAGGTGGTGAGGACTTGGCAGACCGCTTAATCCTTACACCGATAGTAGGAATATGGTCTCCAAATATTCTCCTTTTTATCATTTCTACCTACTTAATGATTCATACGGTCCGAGAGCAGCCTCCACTTCGATTTGATTTCAATTTTTTAAAAAAATTTAAAAAGAAAAAAAATGAATCTGAAGTCACTAGCTAGTCGTAAAGCCAATGGGGAAGCCATACCTGGAAAAGAATTGGCGATTTTCATTACAGCTTACGTAGATGGACAAATTACTGATGATGATATGACACCATTTTTGAAATCAGTCCATTCTAATGGCATGACAATTGAAGAAACCATTGCCTTTACAGAGGTTATGCTGAATTCTGGTGATCGGGTTCAGATCTCAGGCATTGATGCTTATTTAGCTGATAAACATTCTACTGGCGGTGTTGGAGATAAAGTATCCATTGTTCTGGCACCACTTATGGCAGCAGCAGGATTGGCAATTCCTATGCTGGCTGGCAGAAGTTTGGGCCATACGGGTGGTACAATTGATAAATTAGAAACCATTCCTGGTTTCGAAATGAATCTTACCATTGAACAATTCAAATCCAATGTAGAAAATCATGGCATTTGTATTATGGGACAAACTGACTCTATATGTCCAGCAGATCGAAAAATGTACGCCCTGAGAGATGTAACAGGTACTATAGATTCCATTCCTCTGATCTGTGGCTCTATAATGAGCAAAAAAATTGCAGAAGGCATCCAAGGTCTCGTTTTGGATATCAAAACCGGAAATGGCGCCTTCATGAATACAATGGAGCGAGCTGTTCCTCTTGGTGAGACTCTTCAAAAAGTAGGTGAAGCATTTAATGTAAATACAGATGTAGTCTATACCAGCATGAATCAACCTCTGGGGCGTACAGCGGGAATGTGGTGTGAAATTGAAGAATCCATGACTTCCTTAAAAGGAGGTGGCCCACAAGACCTTATGGATGTTATTTATGAGCTTGGCAGCAAACTATTGGTTCAAGCTGGAGTAACACGAAGCGAAACAGCAGCCATTTCAATTCAGGAGAATTTGATTCAAACAGGAAAAGCTTATGAGAAATTTGAGGAAATGTTGTCTGCTCAGAGTGGAGATATATCAAATCTCACTAATATAAATTCGCCTCAATTTGAAAAGATTATTACAGCCCAATCTAATGGGTTTATTAAATCCATGGATACCTTAAANATNGGATGGGCTGCTGTTGATTTGGGCTGTGGGCGACGCAACAAAAGTGATATNCTTGATCCAACTGCAGGCATTGAATTCAAAGCAAAAGTTGGTGATCAAGTTGCAATAGGTGATCCCATCTTTCGCTGTTTCAATTCCAATGAGAATAATTTGAATTCAGCTATAAAATGTTTAGTGGATACGATTACTATCGATCAGGAAAAAGTCGTTCACANATTATTTTATAACCCATAGGTAGTATATAAATCACAGGTTAAAAAAGTATCGGTCGCCGATTATTTCCTGCGGTGCACTTTACACATTTGAGACGGTTCTGTTCCTCGTATAAATATTTCTGTTTCAATGGTACAAAGATTAGTTGGTTTATTTTTTGTGNTGGTACATATCTCCACATTAATAACTCCATCGGGTTTTTCGAATTTTACGCGNTTATAATCTAATGTATCATGAGCCGCCGCCATGAATGTTGCCCATGCCGGCAATGCGACACGAGAACCCTCCTGCTTGACTCCTAAACTTACACGTGGATCATCNACTCCGACCCACACTCCTGCGGCCAATTGTTTTGAGAAACCTACNAACCATGCATCCGTCCAGTTTTGGGTGGTCCCAGTTTTACCTCCAGCTGGATGATAAAAATTATGGAGCCAACGAGCACTACCGCCAGTACCCGCATCCATAACGGTTTGCAGCATGGATGTTATTATATAGGCAGATTCTTCTCTTAATACTTCTTCACGGATTGGAGAGTATTCTTTAATTGTATTACCATAACGATCTTCTACCCGTGTGATTCCGAATGGTTGATTCAGCACACCTTTATTTGAGAATGCAGAATAGGCATTCACTATATCCAGTAAATAAACTTCGGATGTTCCCAATGCAATGGCATCTACAGCACGTATATTAGTGCTTATACCCATTCGCTCCGCTGTGGCTTTTACTTCTGTAGCCGGCACTAATTCTTTTACTACACGGACCGCCACAAGGTTAATAGATTTACGAATACCTTCTCTTAGAGTGGTCAATCCACTGGTCGTACCATCATAGTTTTGCGGCATCCACTTTTCCCATTCACCTGTAGCATTTAATACACGTAGGACTAGTGGTTGGTTCAACAACTGTTTGGAAACAGGGTAACCATTATCAATTGCTGTTGCGTATACAAATGGTTTGAAAACTGAACCAGGCTGGCGCTGCGCCTGAACGGCACGATTATATTGGTCATGATAATCAGGTCGCCCACCCACCATGGCCAATATAGCACCAGTTGAGGGATCCAATGCTACAAAAGCACCTTGCACTAATAATTTATTCCTTAAGTCTGCATAAAGAGTAGTGTCACCTTCCATCATCATCTTTACTGTATCTTTAGGAAAAATACCCAAATATGCTAATTGTGAAAATTCCTCTTCATCATTGAAAAGGCGTTTGTTCAATTTTTCCTGACTCTTATTAATACTTTGCATAAGGGCATCTTCCGCGATCCCTTGGAGGCGCGTATCAAGTGTAGTATAAATTTTCAGCCCATCTCTATAAATATTCACGCCCAGCTGATCGTCCTCTTTTTCTAAGGTCCGGCGAATATATTCAGTAAAATAAGGTGCAGTGCCTTTGACTTGATTCTCGGAGATATTTTCTACTTCAATTGCACGCGCTTCAGAATAGATTCCCTTTGTAATGAATTTTTGATCTCTCATAACCCGAAGAACTACATTCCTTTTATAGTGTGCTCGTTCTGGATGGCGCACGGGTGAATACCGAGCCGGTGCTGGTAGAATACCTACCAACATGGCTGACTCACCTAGGTTCAGTAATCCAGCATCTTTTCCAAAATAGCGCTTTGCCGCCGCTTGAACTCCATATGTGCCGTGNCCAAAATGNACATTATTTAAGTACATCTCAAGTATCTCATCTTTGGTATAGGTTCGTTCGATTTGGATAGCTGTGATTATCTCTTTGATCTTCCGGATGATGGTTTTTTTAAATCCGATAGTATCATACAATGTCCGGGCTACCTGCTGGGTCAAGGAGCTAAATCCCTGTTCATAGCCTAAACTAATGATATTGATCACAATCGCCCGCAAAATACTTCGTGAATCAATACCCCAATGATTATAAAATCGACGATCTTCAGATGCGATCACCGCATTCTTCATATTGTTAGGGATATCATCCAGACCAACAAAAATACGTTTTTCAAGATATAGTTCATCCAGAATCTTCCCATCCATGGAATAAATCCGTGTGACTAAATCTGGATCATAATTTTCCAGTTGGTCAAGCGATGGAAGATCCTGTGACAAATAAAATATATAGATAATAATTATCACTAAACCGGAAATGGCAAGTATGACCGAACGTTTTAAGTAAGGTAAGATATTTTTAATGGATAGTTTAATTGCCATTATGAAATTTAAGTCACTGCCCGAACGTGAACAGGTACGAATTTGATAAAGTTAACTCGAAAAATGCGGAAGGGTTCCGCAGGGATTAATCGTTTTTTGCTGGCCGAATCATGTTTTCCGGTTGAACTAACCTATCGAATTCATCTCCGTCCATGTAACCTAAAGTAATAATGGCATCTCGAAGTGATGTATTTTCTTGATATGCTTTTTTAGCGACTTCTGCTGCTTTATCGTATCCGATATGAGGATTAAGGGCCGTCACAAGCATTAAGGAATTATATAAATTGGAATGGATGCGTTCTTCATTCGCTTCAATCCCATCCACACAATGAGTCCTAAACGAATTACAAGCATCAGTCAGTAGCCTAATGGACTGAATAATATTATAGGCGATCACTGGTCGATAGACATTTAATTCAAAATTACCACTAGCACCGGCTATAGCAATTGTGGTGTCATTACCCATCACCTGGGTGCATACCATGGTCATAGCTTCACATTGAGTTGGATTCACCTTACCAGGCATGATAGATGACCCCGGTTCATTGGCAGGAATAAATATTTCACCAATTCCCGAACGGGGGCCGCTTGCTAACCAACGTACATCATTAGCAATTTTAAATAATGATCCGGCCACTGTTTTTAATGCACCAGAAAGTTCAACAATACTATCTTGACCACCTAAAGCTTCAAATTTGTTTTCTGCTGTTTTAAAAGGTAACCCGGTAAGAGTTGAAATTTCGGATGCCGTTGATTCGGCGAATCCATCAAAAGAATTGATACCTGTACCCACCGCTGTACCACCCATGGCTAATTCGTAACAGGAGTCCAATGCATTTTCAATCCGAGTGACACCGTGAATCAATGCAGAACTATAACCAGAAAATTCCTGCCCCAAACTCAAGGGTGTGGCATCCTGCAAATGGGTGCGACCTAATTTTATGATTGCATCAAATTGTTCTGCTTTTTTCTGAAGGCTTTTCTGAAGTTTTTTCAATTCTGGGATCAATTGATTAGTTACTGCATCAACGGCAGCAATGTTGATCGCCGTTGGGAATGTATCATTTGTAGATTGCCCCATATTCACATGGTCATTAGGATGAACAGGGTCTTTGCTCCCAAGTTCACCACCAAGAATTTCTATGGCACGATTGGCTATAACCTCATTGAAATTCATATTGGATTGAGTGCCAGAACCGGTTTGCCATACCACCAATGGAAAATGATCATCTAGTGTTCCTACTATCACCTCATCAGCTGCATTTCTAATCGCATTTGCCAATTTTGAATCCAACTTACCAGCCGATTCATTAACTGAGGCTGCTGCTTTTTTTATAATACCATATGCACGGATTAATTCCCGATGAAATCGTTCTCCACCAATTTTAAAATTGTTTAGAGATCGTTGCGTTTGGGCACCGTAGTACCTATCTGTCGGTACATCCAGTTCACCCATGCTGTCATTTTCTTTACGATATGCCATACTTGAATTTTTTAATCAACCACCCATGTATCACCGGTATTTANAAGATCNTGAACTGTCCCATTAGACTTTTTCTTAACTGCTTGATTAAGTTGGGCTACCATTGTGTCTTCATAGGTATCTGATTCAACNGCGTACAGCACACCAATAGGATCTGGAAATTCAGGCTGGTAGGTCATATTAGACAAAAGGGAAGCGATTACGTAATCGCTTTCATCATGCACTAGTACATCATCCATACCCCACTTATCACCAAGTTCAACTACCTTTGGTGTGTTACCATCTAATCGGATACCTTTATTCTTATCACTTCCAAAGAGCATCGGCTCACCATTTTCTAGTATCAGAACTGTATCAGCCTTTTGTTCTCGATCTGTCTGGTTTGAAAACGCGCCATCATTAAAAATGTTGCAATTCTGGTAAATCTCCATAAACGATGTGCCTTTATGCCCATGAGAACGCATAATCATACTTTGCATGTGTTTTGTTTCTTTATCAATCGTGCGCGAAACAAATGTAGCGCCAGAACCGAGAGCAAGCGTCAATGGATTAAATGGTCGATCCAATGACCCCATAGGAGTGGACTTTGTTATTTTACCAACTTCTGAGGTCGGCGAATATTGTCCTTTGGTTAATCCATAAATNCGGTTATTAAATAGCATTACATTAATATCTAGATTCCGCCGTAATAGATGAATCGTATGATTTCCACCAATGGATAGACCGTCACCATCACCCGTTACCACCCAAACAGAAAGATCCGGGTTTGCCAGTTTTACGCCAGATGCAATTGCCGGAGCTCGACCATGAATGGTATGAAATCCAAAGGTATCCATATAATACGGGAAACGACTGGAACAGCCAATTCCAGAAATGAATACAAAGTTTTCTTTATCCACCCCTAAATCTGGAAATATTTTTTGTGTTTGGGCCAAAATAGCATAATCTCCACAACCGGGGCACCAACGCACAGCCTGATCTGAAGTGAAATCTTTTTTGGTATAACTTTTTATTGTGTCTGACATAAACTTATCCTATTAAAGTGTTTGCAGCTTCTTGAATGTCTGAAGAACTAATTGGTTTCCCTCGGACTTGATTTAATCCTTTTGCATCAACAAGAAATTCTCCACGAATAATTTTGATTAATTGACCGTAATTAATTTCGGGTATCAATACATTTTTGAATTTAATTAATATTTCTCCAAGATCTTTTGGTAGCGGATTTATCCATCGAATATGTAAGTGACTTACGCTCTTGCCACTATCCTGTAATGCTTCTGACGCTGAACGGCAGGCCCCTTTAGTACCGCCCCAACTTAAAATCAATAAGTCACCACTGGCTTTGCCAAATATTTTTGAAGGGCCAAATTCATTGGCAATAGCTTCAACCTTCTTCGCACGAGTCTCCACCATATAGTGATGGTTATCTGGATCATAACTCACATTACCAGTTAGGTCTTCTTTTTCAATCCCACCGATCCGATGCTCTAATCCTGCTGTACCAGGGATAGCCCATGGGCGGGCTAATGTCTCTTTATCTCTGGAATAAGACAAAAATTGTCCATCAGCTAAAATAGATTCATCTGCAAAAGATACATCAAAATCAGGTAAATCATCGATTTTTGGAATTTGCCATGGCTCAGAACCATTGGCCAAATATCCGTCCGTTAACAATATGACAGGTGTCATATATTTAACAGCGATTCGACATGCTTCGTACGCAGTGAAGAAACAATCTCCTGGTGTGGCCGATGCTAATACGGGCAAGGGAGCTTCTCCATTCCGTCCATACATGGCCTGAAGCAAGTCCGATTGTTCTGTTTTGGTTGGGAGTCCAGTACTTGGACCTCCACGCTGCACATTCACCACAACCAATGGCAATTCAGCCATTACGGCCAACCCCATTGCTTCTCCTTTCAGAGCAATTCCTGGGCCAGATGTTGCTGTCACGCCTAAGTTACCTGTAAAAGCAGCGCCCAGTACGGCAGTAATACCTGCAATTTCATCTTCCGCTTGAAATGTTTTTATTCCTAAATGTTTCCAGGCAGACAATGTATGGAGTATATCGCTCGCCGGTGTAATTGGGTAACCACCATAAAATAATCCTAATTTTGATTTCTCAGCTGCAGCAGCCAATCCCATGGATAGAGCATGATTCCCAACAACGTTTCGGTAAGTACCAGCAGGTAAATTTGCTTTTTCAACTGTGTAGCGTGTAGTGAAAATTTCAGTTGTCTCACCATAGTTATATCCTGCATCCATTGCGCGGATATTGGCTTCTACAATTTCAGGTTTTTTGGCGAATTTGACTCCTAACCAATCTTTTGTGGATTGCATGGGCCTATCATAAATCCAGAACAGAAGTCCCAATGCAAAAAAGTTTTTTGTCCTATCGATAATCTTAGGTGACAGTCCAAGGTCTTCATTAGCCAATGCGACCATTTTACTCATCTCAACCGTGTAAAGGGTATAATAATCATCTAAGGTTTTATCTTCTAAAGGATTAGTCTCATAACCTGCTAATTTCAAATTCTTTGGTGAAAATGCATTCGCATTACAAATAATGGTACCACCAGGTGTGACCTCTTTTTGATGTACTTTTAATGCGGCAGGGTTCATTGCAACTAATACATCTGGTTTATCTCCAGGAGTATGAATATCTTTTGAGCTAAACTTGATCTGGAAGGCACTAACACCTGCAAGAGACCCAGCAGGTGCACGAATTTCTGCGGGAAAGTCTGGGAGGGTACTCAGATCATTTCCGACAATAGCAGTGGTTTCGGTAAATCGTCCGCCAGTGAGCTGCATACCATCACCAGAATCACCCGCGAATCGTATGACAACTTCATCAACCTGTTGTGTGGTCTTACTCATAAATTTACCTTAGATATTTTAATATGAATGTGTTGCGGAAGGTGTAGTTATATTTCCGCTTGGTTGGCTCTATTGGTTCGCTCTAAATCTTTTAAACTCATTTTTCAGGTTTTTCTCTAGGACACAATCTACTGTTTTGAATAAACGCAAATCAACGGATTGTAAATGATTTTTTCCTTTATTTTATAACCGATTTAGAATCCTCATTTTATGGATTTAAATTTGCACCATGGAATCATTCGATAAAATCAAATTAACACAATACTCACATGGAGCTGGCTGAGCGTGCAAAATCGGTCCTAAGGACCTAGCCCAGGTACTGGGTGAACTAGAAACAGTGCATCAGGATAAAGTGATCGTTGGCTTCAATAGTTCTGAAGACGCCGCTGTGGTACGCCTTGATNATGGTAAACTGGTGGTTCAAACGGTGGATTTTTTTACTCCAATCGTGGATGACCCGTACCAATTCGGACANATTGCTGCTGCGAATTCCCTTTCAGANATTTATGCNATGGGAGCAACACCTCGCTTTGCGTTAAATATAGTTGGATTCCCTATTAAAGAATTGCCTAAAACAGTTTTGACTGAGATCCTAAAGGGTGGAACTGATAAAGCAAAAGAAGCAGGTATCCCCATTGTGGGCGGACATTCTGTCGATGATAAAGAACCNAAGTATGGATTAGTTGTTACTGGAGAAGTAGATGAGTCTGGTTTAATGACGAATTCAGGTGCCCAGGAAGATGATGCCATTGTGCTGACTAAACCCTTGGGTACTGGCATGATCTCAACAGCAATAAAACGTGGCTTGGCTTCAAATCAAATGATTAATCAATCCGTAAAATGTATGACAACACTAAACGCAAATGCTTCCAAATTAATGAAAGATTTTGATGCCCATGGTGCAACTGATGTAACGGGATTCGGTCTATTGGGTCATTTAACTGAAATGTGTAGCGCCAGTGGTCTTACTGCTGAAATCCAATTTCAGGACCTTCCTTTTTTGGATGGGGTCGATATATTGGCAAATGATGGTGTTTTCCCTGAAGGTACCATCAGAAATCTTGAATATGCAGCAGAATTTGTATCCTTTGGAGAAGACATCTTGGAAATACAAAAAATCATGTCTTCAGATGCCCAGACCTCTGGAGGATTGCTTGTGGCACTTCCCCAATCCAAGGCCAATGATTATGTTGAAAAATGCACTGAAATAACTGGTCTTCCGGCAAAACAGATCGGCGTTTTCAAGTCACAATCAAAAAATTTAATTAATTTAATTTAGGTTATTCAACCTCCTTGATTTATCAATTATCCATTTAAATACGATTAAATAAGTCGTATTTATTTGTTGGAGTGCATTTTTCTTGTTTGGTAAATTCCCGAACTAAGGTAAACATCATGTTAAAGATTACGCGAAAAGTAGAATACGCATTGATTGCTCTGCGCCATATGCAATCCAATAATAAAAAGGGCTTGGCTAGCGCCAAGGAGATTGCAACTATTTATGGAATTCCTCAACAATTGCTGGCAAAAACATTGCAGCAAATGGCCAGGGATAACATTATAGAAGCCGTCCAAGGACCAACTGGCGGATACCGGATCCTTGCTAAACTTGATCAAATNTCTTTAAAAGATTTTTTTGAAAAACTGGAAGGACCATTAGGGATGATGGATTGTTATTTTGAATCCGATTGTATCCAGATTGCATCCTGCAATATTCGTGTACCTATTCAGCGCATCAACGACAATATGCGAAATATGTTTTCTGAAATGACACTCCATGAGGTGACACAATAATGGNACAGGNTAAGGAATCGCAAGTTATCGATATTTTGAAACAGTGTTATGATCCAGAACTCCCCGTAGATTTNTGGAATCTGGGTTTGATCTACAATATCCAGATTCAGGAATCATATGATGGGGAAANTTCAGATGTAAATATAGTCATGTCTCTCACTACTCCTGGATGTACTATGGGACAACAGATGTCTTTAGACATCAAAAATAAATTNGAAGCGTTAGATGAAGTNAGCCAGGCATTCGTTGAAGTGACTTTTGATCCACCTTGGAANCCTGAAATGATCACCTCTGAAGCGCGNGAAAAGTTAGGCCTTGCTGTATCTAATCCTGAGGATAGACANNGTTCTAANATTAACATGGAGTGGGAATAATGGAAAATCAAACCAGCACACAAGAAATATTTGATGCCGGAATTCGTTTGACAGAAAAAGCCGCAAAACGTTTATCGGCTGTTATGGAGGCAGAAGGTAAAAAAGGATTTGGCCTTAGAATGAATGTTACGACTGGCGGTTGTTCTGGAATGAATTACGATATGTCCTTCGAAAAAGAGCAAAATGAATTTGATAAGGTGTTTGACAGCCAAGGCATGAAAATTTTCTGCGACCTTAAAAGTTATCTTTATCTTAAGGGCATTAANATCGATTTTTCTAATGACATCCTNAATGGTGGATTCAAGATNGTAAATCCCAATGCTGANCGCACCTGTGGTTGTGGGACNTCATTTTCTGTATAAGAACTTATGGANAAGAACAAACAAATCATCGATNAGNTCATAGACCANGAATACGAATACGGTTTTACNACTGATATTGAACAAGAGACTATTCCGCCNGGATTAAATGAAGATGTAA
This sequence comes from Fidelibacterota bacterium, assembly GCA_002704905.1. Taxonomy (GTDB): domain Bacteria; phylum Fidelibacterota; class Marinisomatia; order Marinisomatales; family TCS55; genus TCS55. The sequence goes on along the minus strand of PAIR01000014.1, from coordinate 6,966 downwards.
TACGGCTTATTTCATCCAAAAAAAATGAACCAAAATGGCTATTAGAGTGGCGTTTAAAGGCNTATAANCAATGGCTNAAAATGGATGAACCTGATTGGTCTAAGCTTAATTATTCAGAAATTAATTTTCAGNCNATCTCTTATTATTCTGCTCCAAAGCCAAAAGAAAAACTCAAGAGCCTGGATGAAGTAGATCCTGAATTATTGGAAACCTATAAAAAACTTGGAATTCCTCTTGAAGAACAAAAAATGCTGGCGAATGTGGCTGTTGATGCGGTCTTTGACAGTGTATCTATTACAACAACCTTCAAGGAANAACTTGAAAAACATGGTGTAATATTTTGCTCCTTTTCTGAAGCCGTCAAAAATTATCCCAAAATTGTTAAAAAATATTTAGGAAGTGTCGTTCCAACGACTGACAATTATTTTGCTGCCCTTAATTCGGCTGTTTTTAGTGATGGAAGTTTTGTTTATATCCCAAAAAATGTGCGCTGCCCCATGGAACTCTCTACTTATTTCCGGATCAATGCAGCGAATACCGGCCAATTTGAACGAACACTGATTGTTGCNGAAGAAGGAAGTCATGTAAGTTANCTTGAAGGGTGCACCGCCCCTATGCGTGATGAGAATCAACTCCATGCGGCCGTAGTTGAGTTAATAACACATCAGAATGCAGAAATTAAATACTCTACTGTTCAGAACTGGTATCCAGGAGATCCAAAAACGGGGAAAGGTGGAATTTANAATTTTGTCACTAAACGAGGTACNTGTCTTGGGGATAATTCTAAAATATCATGGACACAGGTAGAGACTGGTTCTGCCCTCACATGGAAATATCCCAGTTGTATTTTGAAGGGAAATAATTCTGTAGGCGAATTTTATTCTGTGGCNCTTTCTAATAATTTTCAGCAAGCCGATACTGGTACAAAAATGATTCATCTGGGGAAAAATACAAAAAGTACTATTATCTCAAAAGGTATCTCCGCAGGTAAGGGGCAGAATACCTATCGCGGTGGAGTAAAAATCATGAAAGGCGCCGAGAATGCACGGAATTATTCCCAGTGCGATTCAATTCTCATTGGAAATGACTGTAGCGCCCACACCTTCCCCTATATAGATGTAAGAAATCCTTCAGCACAAATGGAACATGAGGCATCTACTTCTCGAATTGGTGAAGACCAACTATTCTATTGCAACCAGAGAGGAATTTCAACAGAAGATGCGGTCTCTATGATTGTGAATGGCTTTTGCAAAGAAGTCTTTAATGAACTCCCCATGGAGTTCGCCGTTGAAGCTCAAAAACTCATGGAAGTGAGTCTAGAAGGTGCGGTTGGNTAAGCTCAAATAATTCATAATAGAATAATTATATATAGATATTTCGAATGTTAGAAATTAAAAATTTACACGCTGGAGTTAATGGTAAAGAAATTCTNAAAGGCATCAATTTGTCCGTTAAACCTGGTGAACTCCATGCAATCATGGGACGAAATGGTTCTGGAAAGAGTACACTTGCTAATGTGATTACTGGTCGAGATAACCATGAAGTCACTTNAGGATCCGTTACCTATAATGGCGCAGACCTTTTAGANATGACACCTGAAGACCGCGCCTTAAGGGGTATTTTTATGTCCTTTCAATACCCTGTNGTTATTCCCGGTGTCAATAATACTTATTTTTTAAGGGCTGCACTTAATTCCAAGCTAAAACATAGTGGGCTCAAAGANATTAATGTAGCTGACTTTATGCGCCTGATTCGTGAGAANTTGAAACTGGTGAATATGGATGAAAAATATTTGAGTCGTGCTGTGAATGATGGTTTTTCCGGTGGTGAGAAAAAGCGAAATGAGATTCTCCAGATGCTTACTCTTGAACCAGAATTATCTATTCTGGATGAAACTGATTCTGGCCTCGATATAGATGCGCTAAAAATCGTTGCTGAAGGTGTTAATAATTTTCGGAATAGTAGTCGTTCATTCGTAGCAATTACCCATTACCAACGTCTACTTGACCATATGAAACCGGATTTTATTCATGTGTTAATCGATGGTAAAATCGTTAAATCAGGTGGAATAAACCTCGCTCATAAACTTGAAGAAAAAGGTTATTCGTGGCTAGAAGCATGACCCAATTTCAAGAACAATTTGAAGCTCTTTTGAACTATTGGCCTGATGAAGATTCGACGCTACGTCAATTGCGAATAAAAGCTTTCAATAAATTTAAAGATTTAGGCCTTCCTAGCAAAAAATGGGAAGATTGGCAGTTTACGGATTTTTCATCCTTAGAAAAAACTGACTATCGTTTACCCTGGGCTGATANCCTTNCGGCTTTACCAAGTATAATTCCTGGACGAATTCCAAATACACATCTTATTCTTATGATCAATGGTCATTATCAACCCCAGTTATCTGANATACCCAAGGGTGTCACAATTTCCACAGGTTTTGATCACTTTAAATCTAATCCNGATTTTTATGCTATTAATGGTGATTTNAACCCGTTTTTTGCGCTGAATACATCCATGATGAATTCAGGTATATCGATTATTATTGANGCAAATAATATCATAGAAAAACCCATTCAAGTCATTTATGTTATGACAAATCTTTCCGATCCATTAATGAACCATCCCCGGTTTATTTTTCAAGTTGGAAAGAACGCAGAAGCAACCATTGTTGAACACTATAGTGGTTCTTCCGANACCTCTTATTTTATTAACCCTGTCACTCAGGTTATTCTGNAAACAAATGCAGTTTTGAACCATATTCGTATTCAGGAAGAGAGCTCTACGGCCAGCCACACCGCTTCTACCCATTATACAATTGGCCGTGAAGGTCGCTTAAATTCGGTGTCTGTTTCGTCTGGGAGTAAACTTTTTCGCCATGATGTAAAATTAGCCTTTAAGAGTAAAGGTGGATATGCCAGTTTAAATGGTCTATCTCTCACAGAAAAAGATCAACATCATGATCAACATGTCCTGTTAGAACATGCTAGCGATGTATGCCAAAGTCATCAATTATTTAAATACATTTTATCTGATAAATCATCAGGTGTTTTTAATGGGAAAGTCATCGTTCGGGAGAAGACCAAACAAACCGATGCGGATCAATCCAATAAAAATTTATTACTAAGCCCGACGGCCCTTATGAACTCTAATCCCCAGTTAGAGATTTATGCAGAAGATGTTAAATGCNCCCACGGATCTACAACAGGTCAAATTGACCCTGAAGCATTATTTTATCTTCGAACCCGTGGTATAGGCATCCATAAAGCAATGGAATTGATCATTGGGGGATTTTCAAAAGACATTATAGATAAAATTAATAATGAAGATGTGAAATCTTACATTAATAAAAAAGTCACGGATTGGCTTGAAGNGGCTGTACAACATGGCTAGAGTCATGGATACTTTGGATTTGATCCGCGATGAATTTTCGCTTTTTTCTGATCCCAGAGATAAATACGTTTACCTTGTCGACTTAGCAAAGGATGCTGTTGGTCTATCACAAGAAGAGCAAATTGAAAGAAATCGAATTCACGGATGCACTTCACAGGCTTGGGTTATTTGTAAAAATATAAATGGTATTTATTCATTCCATACCGATTCAGATGCCATGATTGTGAAAGGACTTCTTTCTCTAATTGAGCGGTCATTCAACGGTCATACAAAAGACGAGATCTTAGAAGTTGATGGNAACCAATTTCTTGNATCAGTTGGTTTGGATCGTNCCATCAGCAGCCAGCGCACTAATGGATTTAGCAGCGCCATTCATAAAATTCAAAAAGAATTACTGGATTAAACATGTATTCAGATATTGATGAACAAGTAATAATNGAACGNGATTGCGAAGCNACCCTTATTCCTTTTGGTAATAAGATTACCCTGAAAAAAGGTGAAGAGGGCCATATTACTCAGGCNTTAGGNGGAAGCTATACGGTTATGATTNGAGGAAATCTNGCTCGNGTGGAAGGAAAAGATGCTGATGCTATCGGNAAAACTCCTCAAANCCAACCTTGGTTAGAAGAGGNTGAACCNAATGGACGNGCCAATGANAAANCNGTNTGGGAAGCCATGAAAACATGTTATGATCCTGAAATNCCAGTTAATGTGGTTGATNTGGGGTTAGTCTATTCTTGTGAAATTTCTGATGAANACAGTGGTGGTTCTTTNGTTAANGTTAAAATGACATTGACTGCACCCGGCTGTGGNATGGGTGATATGATCGCNACCGAAGTAAAACAAAAAATTGAAGGNATTCCTGGTGTNTCGGAAGCACGAGTNGAACTTGTATGGGATCCACCTTGGGATCGAGATATGATTACNGAATCNGCCCGNCTCCAACTGGGAATGCTTTAGTGTTTGATGTAGTAAAAATTCGTNGNGATTTCCCNATTTATCAACAAGATGAAAAACCATTTGTCTATCTTGATTCTGCAAGCACNAGCCANAAACCACAAACTGTNATTGATGCTGTGTCTACNTATTATAATTCATACGCTGCAAATATCCATCGCGCCTTNTANGATATCGGTGAAAANGCNACNAATGCTTATGAAAACGTNCGACNAACNGTAAAAAAATTCATTAATGTNCCCGATACNCACTCTGTCATTTTTACACGNAGCACTACTGANGCAATNAACTTAGTTGCCTATGGATGGGGGCTNAAATATTTGAAGAAAAATGATGCTATACTTATCACAGAGATGGANCATCATAGTAACCTNGTTCCCTGGCAATTGATNAATGAGAAGACAGGGTCTGAACTAAATTATATTCCCATNAATAGTCATGGTACTNTGGAAGATAAATCACTGGANGAACACATTTTACCTAATACAAAATTGGTGAGCTTATGNCATCAATCGAATGTNTTTGGTACNGTNAATTCAGTAAAAAAAATTATTGNTGNNGCCAANAATGCTGGTGCAATTACAGTNATTGATGGAGCCCAAGCTGTTCCTCATTCNAAAGTAGATATTACAGATTTGAATTGCGATTTCTATGCTTTTTCGGGNCATAAGATGGTGGGGCCAACAGGAGTTGGNGTATTAATNGGCCGAACCGAATTNCTTGAAGAAATGAATCCCTTCTTGGGTGGCGGTGAAATGATNAATACAGTCACCATGGAAAAATCCACCTGGAATGATGTGCCTTGGAAATTCGAAGCAGGCACTCCTAATATTGCACAGGTCATCGGTTTGGGAGCCGCAATTGATTATTTGGAATTGATTGGCATAGAAAAAATCCATGAGCATGAACAATCATTATTAAAATATGGATTGGAAATCCTTTCGCAAAATAAAGATATTATTCTTTATGGAAATTCTCAAAAACGTGGTGCTGTTATTCCTTTTAATTTCAAAAATATTCACCCTCACGACTTAGCAAAATTTCTTGATACAGATGGAATTTGTATCCGCGCAGGACATCATTGTGCTCAACCAATTATGGATTACCTGGGTATAACCGCTACTGCCCGAGCAAGCATGTATTTATATAATAGTAAAGAAGATATAGATCGATTAGCGGAAAGCATTGAAAAAACGGCCCATATTTTCGCATAATTTTTGCTTACTTTTCACCTGAAGTCTGAACGTCTATAAAGGAGTTAAACCATGAGTGATAATGGAAACGAATCAAAAAAATATAAATATCTCGTCACCATGCGGTGGTATATAGAGACAGATAAAGAACTAGTCGCTGGCGCTGCAGAAACTGATGAAAAATTATTAGAAATGGTACGCCATCGAAAGGATGGATCCAAGAGTTGCAGCACTTGTCCTACTCGTAATCATGAAGGATATGGTATTTTAGATTACCATTATTTTATGGGCGATAAGAAACCTGTCTACATGTCCACAGAGCAGATAAAGGATTAAATGGAAACCATTTTTTTGAACGATTTTTTGGATGGTGAAATCCTGAGGGAAAAAGTTTTTCGGGAGAAAGTTGCTAATATAGACTGGTCTCAATATGCGGATAAACGGGTATTAATCAAGGGATGCTCTGAAGTACCCATCCCAACTTGGGCTTATCTTATTCTCACCGCAGAATTAGCCCAATTTGTAAAGCGGATTTATTTTGGAGAACTTCGTTCTGCAGTTAAAATATTTGTTAAAGAGTAATAATGAATTCCTCAGATAAAAGAGTTACTTGGGAAAAATATTTTATGAATATTGCACATGAGGTTGCAACTAGATCAACGTGTGAGAGAAAACATGTTGGTGCTGTAATTGTAAGAGGGAAAACAATTTTAGCCACAGGTTATAATGGTTCCATTAGGGGTGCAGCACATTGCGATGATATAGGGCATGAAATGGAAAATACTCACTGCGTTAGAACAATACATGCAGAAGCTAATGCTATAGTCCAATCTGCAAGGCATGGTGTTCGTCTCGAGGATAGTGAAATTTACGTTACCGCTTCTCCCTGCTATGATTGTTTTAAGCTTATTGCAAACTCAGGTATAAATAAAATATATTTTGGTGAGTTCTACAGAGATGAGCGTATTCTACAATATGCTAATGAACTTAAAATTGAATTGATTGATTTATCTAAATAATCAATTAAAGCTGAAAGAAATAATCAAATTTTAAAAAGAGTGAATTTGATTTAGAGTTACTCCATTCTGAGTCTTCAGCAGAGTAATAATTATTATCATTTAAGTTATAAACCACATAAATAAGACTTCCAGGTAAATATTCCCATCTGAAAACAAATGTTCCTACTTTATTATCTATTCGAAAATCTTTATTTTCAGCATAAGGTTTTGTCATTATTTTTAAATGACCTGTATCTAAGTTTGCGTTTTGATTTACTACATCTGATAATACCCCTTTAACCATACCAGACACAACAACAGTTACCATTACACCTATTGAGATAACAAAAATTGGAATAATACTTTTACTTGGATCTCTTAGTATCCCTTTAACCAAAAATTTTATCATTGTTTTTTTCCTTTAA
>PAIR01000013.1 GCA_002704905.1 Fidelibacterota bacterium | reverse complement strand
AACCCCATGATCACTTGTAAATACATAAAGTATTTCATCTTTTCCAATTCGCTTTTCAAGTGCAGAAATGAATTCACCTAAATTCTTATCTAGACGAATAAAATTATCTAATTGCTCATGAGAATGAGGCCCAAATGAATGTCCGACGCCATCAGCAGCTGAAAGTCCTAAAAATAATATATCTGATTCATTATCAATTCCCATATCATATTCAACAACCGCTTTCATCCCAAGTTTTAAGAGTGTGTTGTCACCATAAGGTGTGGTATGATAGATATTATTCAAGTTATCTAATCCTAATTCTGAAATTTTTATCGGGAAGGTTGGGCTATATCCACTTTTCATAGACCAATCTGATTCTCCATAAAAATTATCTTTACGGGTATTAGATAAATAAATATCCTCAGATGCAAAGCGATTCCATGTCGAATCCAAATATGATGCAACATGAATCTCCTTATTAAATGCACTTACCCATTCCGGTAGTTTTTCTGTATAGTAAGTTGATGAGGTCCAGCCACCATTTTTATCATACCACAATGATATTTCAGGATTTTTTCCACCAAGAAGAACAGCTGAACGATCTTTCCCGGAAATCGAAACCACTTTAGAATTTGGGATGGATGCTTTTAACCAATCACCCAAAGTTGTATTGTTTATATATCGATATGATCGACCTGTAGAGCTATCGGACAATTCTATAGATGACGTATCCTCCACACAATACCAACTTCGACCAATATTTCGATCAAACCATCGATTTCCAATCATACCTCCATTCCCTGGGTATAAACCGGATGATAATGCAAAATGGCCTGGTCCTGTAACAGTATTGCCGTGTTCATGGTAAGTTTGATCAAATTGAATACCATGATCTATCAACCATCTAAAGCCTCCAGTAAATAGATGATCATATTTTTTCAAAATTTCTGGCGTGGCTTGATCGCAAACAATAAACACAACCAACTTTGGACGATCATTCTCTTTCGTAAATCCAAAAAACAAAAAAGCCGCAATTAGCGGCAAAATAAAAAACTTTTTCATTTAACCCTTAAAAATTTTCTTTTTCCAACTTTAATAATCAATTCTTTACCAGATTTAATAACCAGACCCATATCTTTAATTTTTTCACCTTCTATACGAACTGCACCCTGTTCTATCATCCGGCGGGCCTCNCCCTTACTTTTNGTTAATCCCTCATTAGATAATAGTTCAACAATTGTTGTATCTTNNCTTAGTTTAACTTCATCGATTATATCAGGGATATCCTTATTCACAATCACCTTATCGAAATGTTGTTCAGCTTTTAATGCTNCNNCATCANCATNATATAGAGCTACAATTGCCCGACCNAATGAACGCTTTACATCNCTTGGATTAATTGATGGGTCTTNTAATTGTTTCTGNACAGTNATAATCATTTTTTCATCAGCATCTGCTGCCAANACAAAATACTTTTCNATCATTTCATCNGAAATAGACATNGATTTTCCATACATGTCCTCCGGAGAATCNGTNAANCCAATATCATTCCCATAGGACTTCGACATTTTCTCTACACCATCTGTACCCTCTAANAGTGGGCAAGTNATTATAGCCTGCGGTGCCTGACCATACTCACGCTGGAGATCCCGACCGACCAAAAGATTGAATTTCTGATCAGTTCCACCTAATTCCACATCGGCTTGCAGTTCTACAGAATCCATTCCCTGCGCCAATGGATACATAAATTCATGGATAGATATAGGGGTCTCAGATTTATATCTCTTGGTAAAGTCGTCCCGCTCCAACATTCGTGCAACCGTATAATGGCTAGACAATCGAATCACNTCGCTAAAGTTCATTGCATTAAGCCAATCAGAGTTATAGACAATCTTCAAGGTCTTTACATCTAGTATTGATCCTGCTTGTTCAATATATGATTTTGCATTCCCTTTAGTATCTTCTAGAGATAGTTGAGGTCTAGTTTTATTTCGTCCTGAAGGATCGCCAATCATAGCAGTAAAGTCACCAATAACAAGAATGGCTTGATGACCTAAATCTTGAAAGTGACGCAGTTTTCGAAGAACAACCCCATGNCCAACATGAAGGTCCGCACGGCTAGGATCGCAGCCAAGTTTTACAATTAACGGCTTTCCAGAAACTCGGGATTTCTCAAGTTTATCCTTTAATTCTTTTTCAGGTATAATCTCCTTAGCGCCGCGGCTAATTAAGGACCATTGCTCATCAATAGTTTTAAATGTCATCTTCCAATATTCCGTAATTCTCTTTGTACGTCNCGTTTTATATCGCGTTCTTTGATCGCATCCTTTTTATCAAATGTTTTTTTACCTTTGGCCAAACCGATCTCCAATTTGGCCCAACCTTTTTTATTGAAATATATTTTCAATGGAATAACGGTCAGCCCTTTTTGATCCAATGCTGATTTGATTTTATGAATCTCCCGTTTATTAAGCAGCAATCGTCTATTTCGAACAGGTTCGGGGCTTTCAAATCCTGCGTGTGAGTATGTTTTAATATGGACACCAATTAGCAATGCCTGTCCTTTACGAATCACAACATATGCTTCTTTTAAATTAGCATTACCCTCTCTAAGGCTCTTGACCTCACTACCCAACAATTCCATACCGGCTTCATAGGTATCCAGTATGTGGTATTCATGGTAGGCTTTGCGATTGGTGGCAGCAATCTGTTTATCCATAGTATATTTCCGTCGATAAAATTACGGATTTAGTTCACGCCCTTCCAAGTTTATTCCTTGCTGAAACAATAATCAAAAATGTAATTTTTTCTGCTTTTTTAAAGCCCGGGTGGCGGAATTGGTAGACGCGCACGGTTCAGGTCCGTGTGTCCTAACAGACGTGCTGGTTCGACTCCAGTCTCGGGCACAAATATGTATTATACTTATGTATTGCGGTCAATTGATGGTAAGCATCGTTACGTTGGTCATTGTAAAAACCTTAATTCACAACTCAATCAACATAATTCAAAGAATGTAAAGGCAACTCGGTATAACCGACCCTGGAAAATCGTCTTTTCAGAAAAATTCAAATCAATTAATGATGCCATCTACCGTGAACGTTTTTTTAAATCAGCCAACGGACAGAATTGGTTAGATGAAAAGGGCTATTAAAATAACTCGTATTTACCCTTGTCGGCTTGTTTCACTATATATTTTATCTTTTTTTCTACAGCTCTTATCTCTTTAGTTGTTAAACCTAATTGTATTACACCACCTTTTTGGCGAACACCCTTTTTGGCATTAAGGTTTGCGCTAGGCTCCACCGATTGAACCTCACCATTAACAAGCTCTAACTGAGCTACAACACCCATTTTTTTATGTAATTCATCGGATGTTATGGCACGTAGACGGTCAACAGTTTTCTTAGGAATACGTTTAACTCGAATATGTTTCCACTTAGCTCCACGATTACTTTTAGGACTGCTAAAAGTCACTCCATTGTCCACACTAAATACACGGGGATTTTTCTCATCTGTAGATGTAAGCAAGTTTCCTTCATTACTATCCTGATGATTTATGATGTAGGTCATAATATTGGTATTGGCAAAATGCTTTGCATATAACGGATCAGTATTAAATTTTTCCTTATTGTATACTTCACCTCCNACAGTTACTGTGTTGAGCCAGTACTGCATCATGACAAGAACTATATCCGGATCTTTGAAAGTTGGGTCTGCATCCGCCTCAATGGATTTGTAAGACTCTAATGTATAACCTCTCGCCAAAGTAGGTGGAACAACAAAATCACTCTCATCTAAAAATAATTTTTGTAATTCATAAGCAGCAATTTCAAATCGAGGCGCGTTGTTAAATGCATGCCCACCACTCAAGGCTCGGCGCCATTTAATCTGAAGGTCTTTTTTATCGGCATAACGAAGAATAACGCGTTTGCCAATATCACCCTCAAATCGAAGATCCCTGAAACGGAATATTTCAAATTCATCGTGCTTTAGCTTTTTTTCTATTTCTTCAACTGGAAATGCAATATTGGAATCCTGTCCAAATATTATTGATGAGAGAAATAGTGTTAAAATAGTTTGGATTTTGATTTTGTTTGACCAGTTCATTTCATACTCTCTTTCGTCGTAATTCTAATTTCATTAAAATTTACTTGATTAAACACTGACTAAAAAGATGAATAATTTTCCCTTAACACTTATCAAACCGTAACTTTTACGATGAAAATATTATTACTGGAGCCTTACTATACAGGTTCNCATAAACAATGGGCAAAGGGATATCAACAGCATAGCATCAATCGAATAAATATATTATCCATGAAAGGCCAATTCTGGAAATGGCGAATGCATGGTGGGGCCGTTACTCTAGCAAACAAGTTCAATCAGTCTCAAATACAACCTGATTTAATCCTTGCTACTGATATGCTTGATTTGTCCACATTCCTCAGTTTGACTCGAGAAAAGACTTCAACTATTCCTACAGCAATCTATTTTCACGAGAACCAACTTTCCTACCCATGGTCACCTACAGATCGAGACTATCAGGAAAATCGAAACAAACATTATGGATTTATTAATTATACTTCAGCCCTAGTGGCAGATCATGTGTTATTTAATTCAAAATATCATCAGGATTCTTTTATCCATGAAGCTCATCTTTTATTAAAACATTTTCCCGATTATAATGAGTTGGAAACTATATCACAGATAGAAAAAAAGAGTAATGTTCTGAATCTTGGGTTAGATTTGAAACGATTCGATTCCCATCAGACTACTTATAACGGACCACCTCTTATTTTATGGAACCACCGCTGGGAATATGATAAAAATCCTGAAACTTTTTTTAATACGCTNTTCCAACTCGATTCGGATGGTATAGATTTCCGCNTTGCTGTNCTAGGTGAAAATTTTAAAAANTCACCATCTATTTTTAACCANGCTCACGAAAAATTGAATAAAAANATTATTCATTTTGGATACTGTGAATCATTTAATGANTATGCACAATGGTTATGGAAANCTGATATTCAACCNGTGACAAATATTCAGGATTTCTTTGGTANCAGTATCATGGAAGCTGTNTATTGNAATACATATCCACTTTTACCTAATCGATTAACCTACCCNGAATTACTAACAAAGGANTATCAGCTAGANCATATATATANNAATGATACTGATTTATTAATCAAACTAAAGGATGCGATATTAAATATATCNAAAATACGNAAGATGAAATTCNGTGCAATTTCAAAACCNTATGATTGGTCAACCATGGTATCNGTTTATGACCAATTACTATTGTCGTTTATAGACTAATCTNTAAATAAATCCGGTGACAACTTGAAGGCAGAAGTTACCTTTTCAAATGCATCAATAATATCCTGAGTATCTTGACTATTTCCAAGCAGGTGATTCTGTTTTAGCCAAACTGCTTCATTATCAGCGATTCGTTCAGTCACAGGCATNTGGAGATCACCATAATCGTAACCTTTGAGCCAGGGATATTCATTGGTATCAGCTACAAATAACTTTTCTCTATAGATAGGTGTATAGCCCATGTAAGTATATACACCCTCAGCCTGCATGGCTTTGAAGAACNTCTCCCTAGTAATACCATTAAATACATCAGAGTCATATCGCGTTAAATAAATGTGATTAGCTTGACGTGTGGTACCATTATAGGCACCATTAATTGCAATTCCATCAATTTGACCAATAGCTGCATCTAGTTTCTGGCGGTTATTATCNCGCCGAGCCATATCATCCTTAATTGAATCAATTTGAGGCATAAGCATACTTGTAGCTATNGCATTTAAACGAAAATTTCCACCAAGGAATTGATGCTCATAAAAGGTACCATCTTTCGAACGNCCACAATTATGATAAGAGAAACATGCTTCATAAAATTCTTTATCATTGGATAGAATAGCTCCACCTTCTCCAGCAGACATATTTTTTGATGTTTGAAAGCTAAATATTCCGCCCAATCCAAGNGCACCCACTTTTGTACTGTTCCATTCGGCNCCATGCGCNTGGGCAGCATCTTCAAGAATGGGAATATCATNTTTTTGNCCAATGGCTAAAATGGCATTCATATCTGCGGGATTCCCAGAAATNTGGACTGGCATAATTGCTTTTGTTTTTTCTGTTATAGCAGCTTCAATTAGATTTGCATCTATATTAAATGTACTAGAGTCAATATCCACAAAAATTGGAACNGCATTTGCCATAAGCACAGCAGAAGCAGTTGCAATAAATGTATAGGGTGGAACAATAACTTCATCCCCTGCTTTAACACCNGCAGCTTTAAGTATAACCCAAAGTGCTGTTGTTCCAGAACTGGTACTNATGCAGTATTTAGCATCATGAAATTCCGCAAATTTTTCTTCAAATCTGCTAACGGACCGGCTNCCTACACCCCANCCNTCATTCTCTAAAGTGTCAATGATAGCATCTTTTAAATCTGAAGTAGGCCTNGGCCATTGGGGAAATGGTTTTGTACGTATCGGGTCTCCNCCATTTAANGCAAGTTTTGTCATTGTATTGTTTATATACCCTTAATTATTGAATATAAATATTACTGAATTATTAAAATATAGACTAATAATCCATTCAAGTAAGACGATATTTCATATCNCTTTGCCATTTCTTCACACCGCGGTGTCATTTAGTCAGGTAAGAATGAAAAAAAGGCAATATTTAAAATGTGGCATGGACATTGCATTTATAAGGGCGAACATATTTATAACTAAATAAAGGAGTCTATTATGACTTTAGTAAAATGGAACCCAACCCGCTCATTGATCACAGATTTTGATCGCATGCTTGACACGATCTTTAATGATGGTTGGAATACNACACAATCNGTTCAGTCAAATTCTATCGCTGTTGATATTTCAGAGAATGAGAAGGAATTCATCTTAGCAGCTGACTTTCCAGGGTTTGATAAGAAGGATGTAAGTCTTAGAGTTGAAGAAGATACACTAACCTTGAGCGCAAACCGTGAAGCGGAAAATGAATCTACTGATGGTTCTTACCGTATTCGTGAACGACGTTCTGGTTCATTAAATCGCAGTTTTTCCTTACCTGAAAATGTATTAGCNGAAAATATTAANGCAAAATTCAAAAATGGTACATTGACTGTTTCAATTCCTAAGGCTGAAAAAGTTAAACCAGANGGTCGCCAGATNAAAATTGGCTAACGTTTANTTTACAATATCAACAAGCCCCTGGAGAATTCGCTCTGCGGATTCATATTCTAGGGGCTTTTCTTTTGTCACTGAAATTGTACGGGCNAAAACATTGGTCCCCATATACTCCAACTGACTACGAAATGCATTAAGAAATCGATGGCCATCTCCTCCACTATGAGTTCCGATCAATGCAAATTTTCCATTAAACACATAGCGCCANTNNTCGGATTTNACTGTNATCCANGTNATNGCATTNGATAGTACTGGCGGAACTCCACCATTGTATTCNGGTGCACAGAAAATGAATCCTGCCGATTGATTCATTTTTTCTACCAGACTTTCNACTACATCCTCTTNTGGCGNCGATTCAANGTTATATAATGGTAATTTNAAATCTTCTAAGCAAACCATCTCNGATGAAACCCCAATTTTGGATAATAGCTCATTCAATTCCTTTGCTAATGCCAGATTGTTATCATTCGTGGCTGATATGACTAATANTTTCTCCATCAGACTACAACACCTCCATCCACATTTAATACAGTACCACTAATGTAAGAGGCCTCATCGCTAGCTAAAAAACAATAGGCATTGGCCACATCATCTACTTCNCCCCACCGNTTCACAGGAACTTTTTCGCCCATCATNTTGATAATTTTCTCNGGCATCTGCGCTGTCATTTCTGTTTTAATGAAGCCAGGGGCAACAGCATTCACCCTTACACCATCTTTGCCCAACTCCCGGGCCCATACTTTTGTCATACCAATCACACCGGATTTGGTTGCTACNTAATTCGTTTGGCCAAAATTGCCATTATGGGCNACAACAGATGAGGCATTCAAAATNACACCACTTCCCTGTTCTTTCATAATATCAGCAGCAGCACGGCCGCATAGATATACACCTTTTAAATTCACATTGATCACACTATCGAATTGATCTTCGTCCATTTTGGTNAAAGTACTATCNATAAGAATGCCNGCATTATTCACCAGCACATCAACCCTAGTATAAGCATCCATAACAGACTGGAATAAGACATTCACACTCTCTTGATTTGAAACATCTGTTTTAATAAATTTTCCTTTCAAGGCATCCGCNACAGACTGCCCCGTCTTCTCATCATTTTCAGCAATGATAACCGTAGCACCTTCTCCAGAGAATTTTTCTGCTGTAGCTTTACCTATCCCCCGACCTCCGCCAGTGATGATACAAATCTTTCCATCCAATAACTTCATTGATATAACTCCATCATATTTTCTGTAATTTTAAGGTATTGAAATTACCTTTTGGAATTGATTTAAAGAAAGAACCCAATTGATATTAGATAATATATTAGGCGCAGTCGGAAATACGCCTGTGGTGAAGCTGAATTCTATCGGTAAAGAATTGAATTGTGACTTATATGCAAAATGTGAATTTTTTAACGCCGGTGGATCTTTGAAGGATCGTATTGGCCTNCGGATGATAGAAAATGCAGAAAANTCAGGTAGAATTAAACCAGGTGATACACTGATCGAGCCTACATCTGGAAACACTGGTATTGGTCTGGCCCTAGCTGCAGCAGTTAAAGGCTATCGAATGATCATTGTTATGCCTGAAAAAATGAGTATGGAAAAGGAAGTAACACTTCGAGCTTTGGGAGCTGAAATTATTCGCACACCTACNGAAGCAGGC
>PAIR01000012.1 GCA_002704905.1 Fidelibacterota bacterium | reverse complement strand
CAACTCAGTTGATGATTCCCTGAAGTTAAAGTGCCTCTATGCAAACGGGATACTATGCGACCTGATAGATCAATCACATCCACCGTTACCAGTGATTCTTTCAAAATATAGATCAATAATTTTACTGACCCATTGAATGGATTGGGATATGGGTTTGTTAATGTGAAATCTTTAGGCACATTTGAACCTGTGCCTGGTTTCCCATCTTTGACGATAAGTTTGTAATCCCAGTTATTACCTATAGAGTCTTGACTCACTACAGATAAATGAATTGATTTCAAATCAGTAGGATCAATATTAATGGATGGGCTGGAAATCACCAGATATGACTCATCATTACGTTTTAAAATAGCATTCAATTGAAGATCAGAAAATGAACCGCTTGTGTTCATAAGGTCAACTTGGACAGGTTTATCAGAAACTATCTTCACATATTGACTACCAAACCTAGCAAGATTAGTTGATTCCACTGTATCTCTATTACCACTTTGAAAGTTAGTTACATTAAAGATGGCTGGTCCTTCCACGGGGTAAAATTCCGCTTCTTCGTATGAAAAATTACCAGCACTGGGTAAGGAAGACATTACCATGTTTGCAACGGCCATCCCATTCAACGCTTGCTGAAAAGAAAGTCCTGTTTGTTTTAAGGCATCGTGAATAGCTAAATGAGATCCATCTTTATTACGACTATTGGACTTGACTGATTTTTCCATGATCTGGCGAATAATAGCGTTGCCACCCATATGCTGTTCTAAATATTCAAAGAAGATGAAGGATCCATACCAGTGGTATCCGGACTCATCCAATGAGTGATGAGGATAATCGAACCAATTTTTCATATATTGATAACAATCGTTAATATAATCATAAATTTCTTCTTCCATCCAGACGGCGGATGCTTCAAGAAGCCATGGCTTTTCCCATCCGTCATATCCAAATTGGATAGCGTGAAAATATTCATGAGCAGCTGTCACTTTGATATTATCCGCTTCATCTAAAGGAAAATTTTGATAATTATTACGCATGGCCATATAACTTGTAAAGGCGTTTACCTCTAATACTGACCCTGATTGCTCATTATCTCCCTTCCCTTGGGCATATTCTTCAGGTTGAACATAGCCGTAATACCTAGGCGAAAGATTCCGTACATATACATCATAGTGGGCTGAACCGCCTTTATCGCGTGTAGATTCATAGTAGCCATCTCCAGGTGGTTTTAAATATCCCATTTGATCATGGAGCGCTGTACTTACCTCATTGAATATTTTTGCCAAGGATTCGATATAATCTGAAATATTGTTTCCATTTATATCGGTCATATTGACACTGTGAAAACCAGAATTTGTATAATGAAACCGAAACATTCCACTATCGTATATTTTGTTTAATCCATCAGATTCAGAACGTTTGGCGCCGCCACGAGAAATCAACGGTCTGTTGAAATTGAATCCCAACGCTTCTAATTGGGTTCTTTTATCTGGGGTCAAATTTTGTCCATTTTTGGCAATCTCAAGTAAATGAGGAGTCAGATGAGGTCGGAATGATTTTACTTCTGAAAAAGGATCAATAAACGTTTCTATAGATTGCTGTGGATTTTGACTAGAAGTAAACGAGCTGAAAAGAATTATTGATAGGATGACCTTCAATTNTCATTCCTTTTAGAATTTNGTCTCTTTTTATAAAGATANAAACGGATAAAAAGGGACATAAAGAGTAAACCGATAACGTAAAAAATCGCGTAATAAAGAAGGGAATCCTTCACTTCTTTTTCCTGTGTATAAAATTTTCATATACATAAGCCATTCCAATCATCCCAATGCCCATAGGCACCTCCCAACCTTTTTGCTCTTCGCCTGCTAAAAACCCTGCGCCAGTAAGGCCTGCGCCCATAAAATAGAATGCTTTTACCCAGATCTGTTTTCTATTAGAAGTAGGGATAAAGTTTGGTGCTTTTTTTGGTCGTTCTGATGATAAAGAAGNNATTACATCTGAAATNGGAAACCTNAAGGCTAACAATAGTTCAGGTGGATCTTCCGAGAAATAAAATTCGAATTGTTCAACAGGTATGGACATTCGAAATCCAATCTGTAGTGACTCAGCAGCCCGAATCACNTCAATTCGATTAATAGGGTAGAACAATTTTGCTAATTCCAATCTTGCAGTATCACCATGGGCTTGATGGATAGTTAAGTAATACCANGATGTAGATTCATTAAACCATCCTGTCACTTGAGAN
The DNA here is from genome assembly GCA_002704905.1 of Fidelibacterota bacterium. Taxonomy (GTDB): domain Bacteria; phylum Fidelibacterota; class Marinisomatia; order Marinisomatales; family TCS55; genus TCS55. The sequence continues at coordinate 23,560 of PAIR01000012.1, read as the reverse complement.
GGGTTAAGTACANNATCAGACCGTATCTTAATTGATACACCATTCATTTTTGATGATATCAGAATATCATGAATTTGGGTGATCTGACCAGATAAAGCTATTATAGTGACTATATTCANNTAAATAAAGCGCATACTATTTTATTCAATTTTCAATTTTATATAATTNCATCCCTTTTTCCAGTCCTTCTAAAACNGCTTCCATAACCGTATCCGAATGAATGTCATTGATCATGGCCAAGACCAGTATGGGATATACTTCCTGGGGCAAGATGGGTTCCAGTGCTTCAAAAGGATCTTCTTTATCAAGGATATCATCCATTGACTGTCCAGACTTCANTTTTGTCTGCAACTCATGTTGTAGTGTTTGGATGTATGTCTTTATCTCNTCCTGTGTAAAGGTTAGGAGATCNTCAGTAGTCGTATTGGAAATTTTAGTCATATAAGGCAAGAATTTAGGTGGAAACACCTATGCAGGGTATGAGGATTTAGAGATTGAACCCCATTTAGCACTAAGGGTAATTTCTTTTGACTCATGAGAAAACCTCGGAACACATTTCTCATCATTATGCTTATATNNATTTTGGTCGTACCGGTTCATANTCAGATNAAGAATCGTGGGGCAGTAGGATCGGTGACCATTGATGGTAAAGTATGGAATCAAATTGCTATGCGCCCTGTTATACCATTCGGCAAGTGGGGAGTGGCACTTGATTTAGTAATCTATTTTGATGCCCANGGNAATATACATTCTGATGAATGGGATTTTTCATCCGNCAATGCCATCAAAAATACACTCATCGATAAAATATATTATATCCGATATGGTTTTCCTGGAGACCCTATGTATGGNAAAATTGGTGCTTTGGATCATGTTGGGTTGGGCTATGGCATTTTGGTCGAGGATTATTCAAATACTATGCTGTATCCACAGGACCGCAAAATAGGACTCAATTTTGAAAAAAATACTCAATCTTATAATATTGAAGCATTTGCTAATGACTTTAAAGAAAATATAGGATTATTCGGTGGTCGNATAAGTACTCGAAAAATCATGGGTTTTCCTGTTGGATTTTCAATAGTGATGGATCGCAACCAGTATCTAGGATTAAAGGATAGTGATGGAGATGGTCGCCCCAATATTGTGGATGATTTTCCCNATGATGATACATGGTGGGTGGATACGGATGGAGACGGTATAGCCGATAATGACCCTAAAGAGTGGGATATNGATGGNGATGGNGTTACTGACACNTTAGACAGCCGTATTACNGGTTATTCTGGAGAGATGTTAGTTCTAGATAGAGATATTTCTAAAAAAGGNGATCCTGTTAATCTNAGTAAGGATCAGGATGATATTATGGCTTTTGCCATAGATGTGGGTTATCCACTAGTAACAAGGGAAAAATTNTCTATTGCTCTTTACGCTCAGATGGCACAGATGATTGGTAAAACATACCACCCTGGAACTGGGCAATCTTTAAATTTGTCTATGGGTCTAATCCCTTTTGGNTTATCATCNANATTTGGACCTGCCCNATTCAATNTAGAATATCGNATGATGCCTAAGGGACGGTTTGAATTTAACTACTGGAATCGNCTTTATGAGATTGAAAGGGTTGGTTTTGTGAAAGGTCAGTCCAACCAGATCACTCTAAAAACAAAAGAATCTGGGTTAGGTCGATTCGGTCCTCAGAAAGGCTATTTTGCCCGNATGACTCTAAATCTTGGATCTATGTTAGAAGCGAGCGCATCTTACCAGGATATGCTGGGTGAAATATGGTCAGTTAATAGCCAATCATTCATTGAGGATAATAATCAAACTTTTCTGGCCTCCTTGCGCTTAAAAAAGGCAATTAGCAAAATTCAATCAGCTCAAGCATTTTATCAGCAAAGAAATGTCCCAAATCCTTTTAAATTTGATTACACTGAAAGCACAATCCTGGGTTATCAACTAGGTATTTCCATGGGCCAAGGATTAGTGTTGAACTACACGTTTCGNCGATCATTCAGAGATGTAAATGGAGATGGTCAAATCAAGGGAGATAACGAAACGATTGATATTACATCAATAGAAACTTCTTTTTCATTTTGAAACCCATGAAAAGCCAAGATATACGTAACGCATTTATAAGCTTCTTTAATGAGAAGGATCATAAATTTGTCCGCAGTTCACCTTTGGTACCGATTGATGATCCGACTCTATTATTTACCAATGCAGGTATGAATCAATTCAAACCGATTTTNCTTGGACAAAATACGCCTGATAATTCNCGTGTGGTTAATAGTCAGAAATGCATCCGNGTCAGCGGCAAGCATAATGATCTTGAAGAAGTGGGNGTGGATACATTCCATCATACATTTTTTGAGATGCTTGGGAATTGGTCTTTNGGAGATTATTACAAAGCAGAAGCAATCCAGTGGGCGTGGGAACTTTTTACTGAAGTTTGGGGATTGGATAAAAATCGGCTTTGGGCCACNGTTTATCATGAAGATATTGAAGCTTTTGATCTTTGGAAAAAAGTTACAGATATTGATCCTGCCCGGGTGCTAAAATGTAGTAAAAAATATAATTTCTGGGAAATGGGTGAAACCGGTCCCTGTGGGCCTTGTTCCGAAATTCATTATTATGTNGGAGATGATGTTAATNAACAAAGAGCCGATGGTGTNAATNCGTCNAATCTTTATTGGGAGTTGTGGAATCTTGTTTTTATTCAAAATAATCGATTGGNNGATGGCAGTCTNGAAAGNNTACCTNCNAAACATGTGGATACTGGCGCNGGTTTCGAACGTATTGTTTCAGTATTACAAGGNACATATAACAATTATACTACTGATCTCTTTATGCCCATTATTCAAAAAACAGAANAAATNACAGGNAAATCATTCACGGAAGACCCNGTTCCATTCCAAGTGATTGCTGACCATGTGCGTATGCTTAGCTTTTCCATTGCTGATGGTTGTATCTCTGGTAATGAAGGGCGAGGGTATGTGTTACGTCGAATCCTTCGTCGTGCGGCACGATTTGGNCGNAATCTCGATCAAAGCCAACCATTNATTTATAAGCTGGTGGGTACGCTTGGTGATATAATGGGTGAAATTTTCCCTGAGATTATTGAGAAACGTTCTCACATTGAGAAAATGATNNAATCTGAAGAGGCCGCATTTGGCCAAACACTTGGCAGGGGACTAAATCATTTTGATAAAGTATTACAAAATCTTTCTGGNAAAAAAATTCCCGGTAAGGAAGCCTTTCGTCTTTATGATACNTTTGGATTTCCGCTAGACTTGACACAACTTATTGCGCGAGAAAAAGGATTATCTGTAGATGAAACAGGATTTAGTAAGGCCATGGATAAACAAAAACAACGTGCGAAATCAGCAGGNAAATTTTTAGAAGAAACCAANNANTTGGATTGGNTTACAATATCCAAAGGNAGTGACTCTGATTTTAAAGGATATGAAACTACATCCGGTTCAGCNCNGATACGCCGNTATNCTCAGAAAGACGATCAAANTCTTGTNGTGTTAGATCAAACACCCTTTTATGCTGAATCTGGTGGCCAGATTGGCGATNCAGGAACAATTGANGGGGANGGCGTATCTCTNATCGTAGNNNATGTAAAAAAAGATGATGACTCATTNATTCATTATTGTACTGGAAATATTGACAAAAAAATCAAAGGTCAAGTTTCTTGTGAAGTTGATAAGGAACGCCGTCAGAATATTAAAAAGAATCACACAGCTACTCACCTTATGCATAAAGCGTTGAAAGAGATTTTGGGCGATCATGTGCAGCAAGCTGGTTCGCTTGTCCATCCGAATTATCTAAGATTTGATCTAACACACTTTGAAAAGATCACTTCAGATGAAATTTGTAAAATTGAGTCATTGGTGAATCGTGAAATACTAATAAATAGTGAGTTAAAGATATCAATTAAATCTTTTGATGATGCAAAAAAAGAAGGCGCTATTGCTATGTTTGGTGAAAAATATGGTGAGCAGGTAAGGGTAATTACTGTGGCAAGATTTTCCAAAGAACTTTGTGGTGGGACCCATGTGGACCGTACTGGAGATATAGGGTTTTTTAAGATAGTTGAAGAATCATCTCTTGCATCCGGTGTAAGACGACTTGTGGCCGTAACGGGTCCAAAAGCAGTTGAATATGTTCAAAATCAATCTTCCATTCTCGAATCGTTAAAAGCCCAGTTAAATTGTGGAACGGATTTAGTTTCTGAAAGAGTTGATCAATTATTATCGCAGAAGAAAGAGTTAGAAAAAGATTTAAAAAAACATAAGAAAACTGGATCCTCTTTCAATGCCAAATTATTAGTTGATAGCAGTAAATCAGTAGGCGACTATAAGATTGTTGTTCAGATGACTGATGCAACTTCCTTGGATGAACTAAAAGACCTTGGAAATGAGCTTCTGATTGGAATTAAAAGTGGAGTGGGTGTGTTAGGTGCTGAAGGTGAAAAACCGATGGTTGTTGTAGTGGTAAGTGAGGACTTAGTTAAAAAGGGGATGAAAGCTGGTGATCTTGCTAAAACCATTGGCGCTAAAATGGGTGGTGGTGGTGGTGGAAAACCTCATCTAGCCTCAGCAGGTGGTAAAGATTTAACAAGTTTGAAATCTGCAATGAAGAAAAGTATTCAAATCATTAAAGAAGCTTTAGAAGGGTAACATTTTTTGCAATATAAACAAATTGATAATACCTACATTATTTATGTTGAACAGGATGAGGATATTATGGCGACATTGACTCAATTCTGTAAAGATCAAAAAATTATAAATGGCCAACTATCAGGTATTGGAGCGATCAAGACNATTGATCTTGGCGTTTATGATTTAGAGAANAAANAATATGTNCGATTTATCTATGAAGATCTTTGGGAGTTGACTTCTTTTCANGGNAATATNTTACTTAAAGATGGGGATCCTTTCATCCATGCNCACATAACAATTANTGATCATACNTTGAATGTNAAGGGCGGCCATTTATTTGAGGCAAAAGTGGGAGCCGTAGGAGAGTTTATTTTNAGGAAAATTGATGNNAATGTTAAGCGGGAGNATGACCCGAATATCGGTCTTTATTGTATGTCTTTTAACAAATAGGAGGAATTTATGTCACGAACGGTTATAAANGANGCAAAAGCACCCAATCCAATTGGATCTTATAATCANGCGGTTATCGCTAATGGGTTCGTTTTCACAGCAGGGCAGATTGCTATAAATCCTCAGACAGGTAATCTTGTTGAAGAAAGTTTTAAAGCAAGGGTCGAACAGGTATTTAAGAATCTTTCAGCAATTCTTGAACGTGCTGGAACAGATCTATCTAATGTCGTGAAGTTCACTGTATTTCTTACTGATATGGATAATTACGGAGAGGTTAATGAAGTGTTCAACGTGTGGCTGGATGAAGAAAATGCACCGGCTAGATCTTTAGTTGCTGTAAAGGGTTTGCCAGCTGGTACAGATGTAGAAATTGAGTGTATAGCACATCTTTAGATATTTAATGAGTCGATCTTTTTTTATGGTCATTTTGACCGTAATTCCTTTAATGGGACAAACACCTGATTCAACATCACAAAAATCGCCTGTACAGGCGGTGAAGCGAGCCTTGTTATTTCCCGGTGGTGGTCAGTTCTATAACGGTCAAAATGTAAAAGGTATTCTATTAGTTGGTGCAGCTTTGGGAGCTGGCTTTTTATATACTAGTAATGCTAATGAGTACATGAATTATGGTGGCAGTAATGCGTCGGAAAAAGCAAAGTATTTAAAGTTAAGAAACAAATATGGATGGTGGATTGGGTTTGTCTATATTTACGGCCTTCTTGACGCTATTGTAGAAGCCCATTTGCATCCATTTAAGGAAGTGATGGCAGAAGATTTAGAGCAACCAAAATCTGAGGATAAGTAATAATAATGAGTCAAAATCGTGAACAATGGGGATCCAAGTTAGGCTTTATTCTTGCTGCATCTGGCTCTGCTGTTGGTATTGGTAATATCTGGAAGTATCCATCTATGGCAGGCCAAAATGGTGGTGGAGCATTTACAATTATTTATTTGGCATGTATTCTAATTGTCGGTTTATCTATTGTGGTGGCTGAATTTGTAATAGGACGGAAAACACAACTTAGTCCTGTGGGTGCATTTGAACAATTAGCGCCTAATACAAATTGGAAATGGGTGGGATTTTTAGGTGTAGCAGCAGCATTTGTGATTCTTTCTTTTTATGGGGTAGTTGGTGGTTGGATCTTAAAATATATAATTGATTCTTTATCAGGTGGTTTTACTGAACTTGCAGGAAATACGGATGCAGCTAGTGTTGTTTTTAATGAATTTATAACGAGCACCTTTAGTCCAATTATTTACCAATTATTTTTTATGGGTTTATGTATTTTTGTTATCATTAAAGGTGTTAAGGGTGGTATTGAAAAATGGTCTAAAATAATGATGCCTTTGATTGTTGTTCTTCTTGGGGTATTGGCTATTAGAGGGATGACTTTAGAGGGTGGAATGGCAGGAATTTCATTTTTATTTAATCCAAGGTTCGAAGATCTAACTGCTTCTGCTATTGTGCTTGCGCTTGGTCATTCATTTTTTACTGTGAGTCTAGGAATGGGGACCATGATAACTTATGGTAGCTATTTAAATAAAAAGCAAAACCTAGTGACATCAGCTCTGTGGGTAATCTTTTTAGATACGGCCATTGCTATGTTAGCGGGTGTTGCAATTTTTACTACCGTATTTGCACTTGGCGGAAATCCTGCTGAAGGTCCAGGGCTTATCTTTGTTATTTTGCCTTCAGTATTTCCTCAATTAGCAGGGGGGACTTTATGGGGAACTATCTTTTTTATACTACTTTTTATGGCTGCTTTAACATCTGCTATATCTATTCTTGAAGTCGTAACAGCTTACTTTATTGATCAAAAAGGGTGGTCTCGTAAAAAAGCAACGTTACAGTTTGGGGGTGTAATAACTATTGTTGGTGTGTTTTGTTCGTTTTCATTAGGAGGAGGAATAAATATTACAGGATTTCTGGGTATGCCATTTTTTGACGTCATGGATTATCTATCATCAAAATATATGCTTCCTATTGGTGGAATGCTTACAGCAATATTTATTCTTAAAAAATGGGGTATCTCTGAATATATGATTGAGCTAAAAACTGGTATGGAAGGAATGAATTTATCTTCTTCGTTGGTGAAAATTTTCTTGATTATTTCTGCTTTGGTAGTTGCATTTATTATCTTCAATGAAATCTATTTTGAGATTGCAGGAAAGGCTTTGATCGGATAAACCTTGTTAGCAGAAAAGTATTTTCCTAAAGGATCATCTCAGTATAGCTCCTTATCTAATTTATTTAAAAATCTAGATAGATTTAGTGCTTTAAATCCGGAGAACTGGTTTGGTGTATGGACTATGATTCTTGCAGGTGCCAATGTCTCAGTCCATATCGCAGATCGATGGATCTATTGGGATTGGTCAACNTTNTCTNNTTTGATTCTAGGTATTCTANTNTTNGCAAGTATNTGGGTTTCTAGATACCCAGGNTTATTACAAAAGGTTGATTCAGTTAAATCAGGNCTTTTTATTTTATTAANNGGTTTTATATTTTTTTGTTTAGGNACGATACCATTTGGGTTTAATTCNAANATAATTCTTTTTGGTTTGCCTTATTTTTTCTTCTTTCTTGTAGCGCATATGACNTGGTCTTTATCTGTTGACGATAAAAATAAGTCTGTATTAACCAAAAAACAGATGGCACCTATGCTTTCAANTATTATTGTTTTATCNTTATTATGNGCTGNTATAGGTTATNTGAATGATGATCCTATGATTTCTACNATTGCAGCAGTCTATAGTCCATTTCCCATAGTTGCTTTGGTCTTNCCANCCGCAATCCGCCATTTCCAGNGGGCTCNAATGTATNNGGTGTTTATTCCNACTATGTTTATATCTGTACGGTTCCCATGGTTATTATTTATGGTTTTACCTTTATTCTGGATTTTAAGATATTATCATTATTTCAAAAATGGTGAAGTAAAACCNTCTTTTAANGTGGATCTCCCATCTAGTATGGACGATTAGAATGGNCGGTTATTGATGGACCGTTCTNAACTTCTTCGCACATTAAATCTAGATCAATTCATAGCCCTCGATTTTGAAACAACCGGTCTTCAGGTTGAAACAGATCGGGTNATTGAAGTTGCGGCTATTCTTTTTAANAATGGTGAGCCATCGGANCGATTTACTTCTTTAATTAATCCTGGTATACCCATACCNAAATTGATTGAAGAGATTACAGGTATCACCAATAATATGGTATCTGATGCACGGGTTGAAAAACAGATTATTGATGAATTCTTTGAATTTATTGCAGATCATCCCATTGTGGCCCACAATACACCATTTGATCAATCCTTTTTGCATGCTATGGCCATTCGCAATGATAAGGATTTGCCGGAGCGTAAGTATTATGATACGNTAACACTCTCTCGGGCATTCTTATTTTTTCAGCCAGCCCATAATCTNACTGCTATATCAGACTTTTTTAGTCTATCTACTAAAGGTGCCCATCGTGCGGAATATGATACAGAAAATTGCGGTCAAATTTTTGTTGAATTGATCGAAGAAATTGCCAGTTATAACTTAGATCTGATCTCACGAATTATAGCCTTATTAAAGCCATTTGATGTCTACAATAAAGACTTGTTTATTGATTTAGGAAATGCCTTAACCAANATTGGTGANCTTAAAAATGGGTTAACAGAGTCTTGTATTCCAAAACCAACNAATACTAACATTTTTACCCANCAAGGTAAAAAAGATATTATTNCGACNGATAGTTCNAGCGTATTTGGTCCAGAAGGACAATTGAGCCGGACATTCGAAGCCTATGAGGATCGGCCTAACCAGGTGAGTTTTGGACAATTTGTAGATGATATTTTGATGAGTCCCGTTGGCATTGGTGTTGCCGAAGCAGGAACAGGCCTAGGTAAAAGTATGGCCTATTTGTATCCTGCGATCAAGCACAATATTACTAATCCTGATGATGGTCCCGTTGTTGTATCNTGTCATACCAAACATCTTCAGGATCAATTATTTGGTAAAGATTTGCCTCGATTGGCAAATGCCATTGATACACCTGTTCANGCAGTGCTTATGAAGGGCAGGAATAATTATATCTGCAAGTCNNGATTAAATTGGCTNATTGGTGGTTCAGATAAAATGTTGAATGGTGAAGAAGCAATGTATTTAGTGCCTCTTATGGTTTGGCTGGAGCAAACGGAAACAGGGGATATGGATGAATGTCCAGGTTTTACTAATGGATTTACATTNCGGCTAATGNCCTTGGTNCAAAGNGAACCAGGATTTTGCACATCACCTATNTGTGCCAGCCACGGCGGGTGCTTTTTTGGTCCTCTGNGAAAAATCGTTTATCANGCTAATTTGATTGTNGTAAATCATGCNTTGCTAATATCTGAATCAAAAGCTCGAAGCAAAGCCGGAGAAGGAATGGGTTTCCTCCCNGATCANAAATCTGTTATCGTTGACGAAGCTCACAATCTNCCGCAGGCGGCGTATCATCAATTGACNGCAACTTTNGACATGCGTTCCATGGGATATATTTTGGATCGGATTGATCCAGANCANGGCCATTCTATAAGGTGGAGTAACCAGTTAAAATCATTAGGTGGNCTCCATCCTCAATTTGAAGGATACCGAANAGACCTGNGGGTNAAGGTCTCTGGTTGCNGNGATGCCTTGAAGGCATTATTTGAACAAATGGTNGTGAATAGTATACATAAGTTTGATTCGGGTGCGAAATATTCTACTAAGTTGATTATTAAAGAACTTNTAGAAGAATTTGGCTTATTAGAAAATGAATTNGAAATGATGAATCGCGGACTTCATTCAGTACGAAATCAANTTAGACANATNCGAGAGTCTCTNTTAGATGTGGATGCAACAAAAGAAGATTTTTTGGAACTTCACCAGTTATTGGATAGGGGAGAAGCATTTATGACCGATGCATTAATGCTAATCCAATTTGTTACAACCAATCAGGAAAATAATGTGGTGTATTGGTACGAAGGAAATTTTAATAATTTTGGCGGAAAGACCCAATTAATTCTCACGGTTAATGCGGCACCCGTTGATTTGGCTGAGGACCTATCCAAAGGTTTGTTTAAATCGTTGGATCATTGCATACTCACAAGCGCTACGCTTCGTACAGATATGTCCTTTGATTATTACCTACAAAGAACAGGGTTGAATGGAGTAGAATTTGAAGATGTTAAAACTTCAGTCTTTGATAGCCCATTTCATTATAACGATCAGGTTACCTATTATCAGTATTCTGGAACGGATGGTCAAAGCCCAGATATTTTAGCCAAGATGATCATAATGTGTCATAAAAGATATAACAAGCGTATGATGGTTCTTTTTACGTCTAGAGCGCAACTAGAGGCGACATTCCAATTACTTCAACGAAGTTCAGGTGGGAGAGATTTGCCTATTTTTGCACAAAAACGGCAAACATCTAGAATGGGATTGGTTCGTGGTATGCATCAAACCTCTAATGGTATCTTGTTAGGAACAAATGCTTTTTGGGAAGGAGTGGATTTACCGGGAGATTTATTGGAGATTTTGATTATTGTGAAAATGCCTTTTGATGTGCCTACGGAGCCCTTGGTAAAAGCCTATGGTGATTTGATTGAATCACAGGGGGGTAGTCGATTTATTAATTTTGCACTCCCGGAATCAGTTATTCGGTTTCGACAAGGGTTTGGTCGTTTAATTCGAACGGCTTATGATGAGGGTATATTTATTGTTATGGATGATCGAGTGATAAATAAACGTTATGGAAGGGCTTTTAGTGATGCTATTCCAGTTGACTTGAATGGATTTAGCCAAATGAGTGAATTAGATAGTTTTTAAATAACCCAATAAATAATCATTGCAAAATAAAAAATTTAAGGCATCATCATTTTACCCATTATTTCTTTCATCAATTTGGCTGCCGTTAGTGCAGTAATATTATTGATGTCTCTATCAGGGTTTAATTCCACTATATCACCGCCAACGACACTACCTTCTAACTGGTGAATGATTTGTATCACGTTTCGTGTGCTGAGTCCTCCTGGTTCATGATGAGAGACTCCTGGGGCGTAGGCAGGGTCAAGGCTATCCATGTCAAATGAAATATATACCGGCCCATCAAATTGAAGTAATACATTCATATCTAAATCTTTCATTTCGATTACTTCGACACCAAACCGGTTCACTTGTTCTAATTGGTGATCATTTAATGTGCGTATACCCACCTGAACTAATCGTCTTATCAGATTATTTTCCATAATACGTGCAAATGGCGAAGCATGTGAATAAGGATTATTATCAAAATTATCGTATAAATCTGGGTGAGCATCAAAATGGAGAATATTTAGTCCCTTATATTTTTCAGCATAAGCTTGAATGATTGGAAAGGTAACCGAATGATCACCTCCAAGCGAAAGGACTTTTTGATCATATTCTAATTCTTTTTTTACTGTTATACGAATTGAATCCATAGCCGCTTTTCCTGAAGAAAGTTTGAGTACATCCAAAACTTTTATTTTTTTAGAATCGCCACAGTTAAATCCATTTTCCGAAAACATATTGGATGAATCAGAATGGAATGCATCCATAATTGCAAATGGTGCTTTGGCAGCTCCTCGCATAAAAGACGAATTCTCATCTAATGGGATACCCAAAATAGAAATCATATTATTGTTCTGGCTAAACTTCGCTTTTGAAATCATAATTATTAGTAGGAAAATATGGGAGAATGGTGAAATAAAAATTGAAAATAATAAATTATTAAATGTTTGAGTTTATGTTACAACTTTTACATTATTGATATTAGTTAAATCTAAATGATCTAAGTCATTTACAATAAGTTGTCTAATTAGTCTGCATTTATTTCACTGTTCTTGTCCAATGGTCCTAATAATACTTAAATTACTTGATGGGTAGACTACTTATTACAACCGATCCAATTGTTTGGCGTGACCTAACATCACTTTTAGATAGTCCTACACGCGTCAGTTTCAGTTCTGAAGCTAAGAAAGCAATCCAAAGTTCCCACAATGTCTTAAAAAAAATATTGAAATCTGATCAACAGGTTTATGGCGTAAATACAGGATTTGGCAAGCTTAGTACTGTATCAATTGATCAGGTCGACCTTAAGCAACTTCAATTAAATTTGGTTCGAAGTCATGCATGCGGTGTTGGTAAACCTTTAGATATGGGTGTTACTCGGATTACAATGGTTTTGAAATTGATGACATGGTGTAAGGGCTACAGCGGTGTGCGGCCAGTATTGGCTGATTTAATTTTGGGTATGCTAAATCATGACATTCTACCATTGATTCCGCGGCAAGGATCTGTTGGCGCATCGGGTGATCTAGCCCCTTTGGCTCATATGGCTCGTGCAATGATTGGAGAAGGAGATGTACATTTCCAAGATCGAATCATGCCTGCGATGATTGCTTTAAAAGAAGCAAATCTAGAGCCAATTGTCCTTGAAGCAAAAGAGGGATTGAGTCTCATTAATGGGACTCAGGTTAGTACGGCTTTAGCAATTCGAGCCTTATCGGAATCAAAAAAATTGTTAGAGACTGCAGATATTTCCGGTGCATTATCTACTGAAGCCAGTCTATCCACACGGGTGGCTTTTACACCAAAAATCCACAAATTGAAAAAGCACCCTGGCCAAGTGGTATCTGCAACCAATATATATAATATGCTAAAGGGAAGTGATATTGTTCAATCACATGATGACTGTGGTCGAATCCAGGACCCCTATTGTGTGCGTTGCATTCCCCATGTCCATGGCTCCAGTCGAGATGTTTTTAGTAATGCTGAAAANATTATNAATAATGAACTCAATTCTNTNTCAGATAACCCATTGATATTTCCCNACGGAAATGTGATGAATTCTGGTCATTTTCATGGAGAACCCATAGCTCAGGCAATGGATACACTATCTATCGCTATGGCAGAAATTGGTGCCATAGCAGAACGGCGCCTAAATTATTTTATGAAGGGTATCGGNGATCGNATTCCNATGTTTGGCGCTGTAAAGCCNGGTTTAGAATCAGGTTTTATGCTGGCTCAGGTCACAGCAGCCGCATTGGCATCAGAAAATAAAACATTATCCCACCCTGCTAGTGTTGATTCAATTTCAACATCAGCTGGACAGGAGGACTTTGTAAGTATGTCTCCTTGGGCCGGCCGTAAGTGTCTACGAATCACTGGGCATGTAAGTACTATCTTGGCAATTGAACTATTGGTTGCTAGTAATATAAATCACCGGTTCCATAAAAAATTATGCTCTGGAGATGGCCTGTCTCCTTTAATGGATCTTTTGAAACAACATCGGGTTTTAACTATTAAAGACCATTCATTTGCAGATGATATTCAAACCATTAACGAATTAATCCAAACTGGGAAAATTATAACCACCGTGAAAAAACGAATTAATTTAATTTAACCTAATGAAAAACCGACCTCCTTTCGAACTAGCCTTAACTTTTGACGATGTTCTACTCGTTCCTCAAGAATCTCATATTCTCCCTCGAGAAGTGAATCTCCAGACTCGTCTCACTAAAAAGATCACAATGAATATTCCATTACTTTCTGCTGCCATGGATACAGTGACTGAAAGTGATATGGCCGTGGCTTTAGCTCGCGAAGGTGGTATTGGGATTATTCATAAAAATCTTTCAATTGAAGATCAGTTGCTTATGGTTGATCGTGTGAAAAGATCTGAGAGTGGTATGATAGTTAATCCAGTCACTCTTTCCATAGACAAAACTATTCGAGATGCAAAAAATGTTATGGCCAATTATCACATTAGCGGATTACCTGTAGTGGATAAAGGTAAACTTGTTGGTATTATTACAAATCGAGATATTCGTTTCGAAACGAATGATGATCTTTCAATACGAGACAGAATGACATCAGAAAAGTTAGTGACGGTTCCACAAGGAACAACATTGGATGAAGCGAAAAAAGTACTCCAAGAGCATCGTATTGAGAAATTGCTTGTTGTTGATAACAAAGGCAGTTTAGCCGGTTTGATTACGGTAAAAGATATTCAGAAAAAAGAAGATTTTCCGAATGCATGTAAGGATAAAAATGGAAGACTGAGAGTAGGTGCCGCTCTGGGAATTAGTGGTGATGCCACAGAACGAGCTTTAGCTTTATCCGATGCAGCTGTAGACGTGATTGTAATCGATACGGCGCACGGGCATTCTGTTGGTGTTTTGAATGCAGTAACAAAGATTAAAAAGTCCGTTGGCGATCTACAGGTTATTGCTGGTAATGTCGCTACTGCCAACGGAGCAAAAGCACTCATAGATGCGGGAGTAGATTGTCTGAAGGTTGGCATCGGTGCTGGCGCTAGTTGTACCACGCGAATTGTGGCCGGTGTGGGGATGCCTCAATTATCAAGTGTGATGAATTGTGTAGATGAGGCACAGAAATATGATATCCCAGTAATTGCCGATGGGGGGATACGTTATAGTGGTGACCTTTCTAAAGCGATTGCAGCTGGGGCCGAAGTTGTTATGCTTGGCTCTATATTAGCGGGTATGGATGAGAGCCCTGGCGAGTTCATTCTTTTTGAAGGACGACAATATAAATCCTATCGAGGAATGGGTTCTTTAGGCGCTATGAAAGAGGGCAGTGGCGACCGTTATTTTCAAGAAGGTTCTGAAGTGACAAAATTAGTTCCAGAAGGTATTGAAGGTATGGTGCCTTACCGAGGACCTGTGAAGAATACTATTCACCAACTTATGGGTGGGTTGCGATCTTCAATGGGATACTGTGGCGCAAAGGATATTCGAGATTTTCATGGTAAAGCTGAGTTTATACAAACCACTGCTGCGGGTGTAAAAGAGAGCCATCCTCATGAAGTGAAGATCATGAAAGAAGCACCCAACTACCAGGTATCTGATAGTTAGTTAAGTATACCCCAACCCTCCCCGCAAGAAACTTTTAAAAATAAAAAACCCCGCAAAATGCGGGGTTTTTTATTTGATGGTATATAATCTATTAAAGCTTTGCTTTATGCAGATAAAGAATTCAAATGCCTTGTAATCTGAGATTTACGTCGGGCAGCGGTATTCTTTTTTAAATTACCTTTACTCACCATTTTATCAATAGTGCTTACGGCGTTTATATATAGTGCTTTGGCTTTCTGTGCATCAGTTGTTTCTAAAACACGCTTAATAGCTGTTTTCATATCAGATGTCCTAGCCGTATTGATAGCGTGCTTTTTTTTATCTTGGCGCTCGCGTTTAATTTGTTGTGGATGTCTATCCATTTAAACCCCTAGATGATGAATAAAATTTCGGACGCGAATGTATCCTTTTTTTCTCTACTATACCAATAGAAATAATCAGAATAATGATTCGATTTTTATCGAAATTCTGTGACAATCGTCACAACTAATAATTTACAGGAGTCTTAATTTTACTGATTCCATCTTTCATCTGACTTATAGTAGTTTCATATATGGGTAAAGTTGACCATCTGCGTAATGTTCCTATTTTTTCAGACCTAACGGATTTGGACTTAAAAAGGATAGCATCAAAAATGGTGTCTCGTGACTATGAAAAAGGTCAAATGATTATTTTGGAAGAAAGTCAGGGGGAGACTTTTTTTATTATTACTAATGGTGCTGTAAAGGTTACCCGTCTAAGCGATGATGGTAGAGAAGTAATCCTTGCCATTTTAGGCGAAAGTGATTTTTTTGGTGAAATGTCACTATTAGATGGTGAAGGACGGTCTGCGAATATCGTGGCTAATGAATCAGCTCAAATGCTGACTTTATCCCGTAGAGACTTTCTTTCCTGTCTTGAGTCCTACCCAAAGATAGCGATTGCACTATTACAAGAATTGGCAATCCGTCTTCGCAAAAGCGATCAACAAATAGAAAGTCTATCTTTGAGTGACTCAGAACAAAGGATTGGAATAACGTTGATACGCCTTGCAGAAGAATTGGGCAAGATCAAGCATGGTCATGTGTCCATAAAAAATTTACCTTACCAACAGGATATTGCAAATATGGCTGGAACTTCTCGGGAAACTGTATCACGTACATTAAAATTATTAGAAGAGAAGTTATTAGTCAAACGGGAAAGTAGAGACCTTACAATCTATAATTTTGACGCATTCCGTCAAGCATTTTCTTAAACCGCATATTAGAATATAATGGATTCTCAAACGCTTGATCGTATACGGTCAAATGATCATCGGACCCTTTCTCGGGTTATCACCCAAATAGAATCTAATAGTCGTATTCCGGATTCTTTTTTCGAAAGTCTTCATGCTTACAGTAATAATGCATTACGTATCGGCATTACGGGACCGCCCGGGGCTGGAAAAAGTACTTTGACAGATCAACTCATCCAACTGATCCTAGATGATAATAAAAGTGTTGGTGTCCTTGCTGTTGACCCAACTAGTCCGTTTTCTGGAGGAGCACTACTGGGTGATCGTGTTCGAATGAATCATTTTTTATTCAATGAGGATGTATTTATTCGAAGTATGGCTTCTCATGGTGATCTTGGTGGTTTGGCCCACAAAGCTCAAGAAGTGGGAGATATTCTCTCTGCTAGTGGAAAAGATATAATCATTTATGAAACAGTGGGTGTTGGGCAGGGTGAACATGAAGTGGCTGAAGCAGTAGATATGACTATTGTCATTTTAGTGCCAGAGTCGGGTGATGAAATTCAACTTATGAAAGCGGGTCTCATTGAAATTGCAGATGTTTTTGTGGTTAATAAATCTGATCGTGATGGGGCAGATCGATTAGTGCAAAGCCTGAAAAATATTTTGCATACTTTTACGCAAAAAGGAAAACTGGAGCCACCTGTTTTTAGTACATCTGCTGATCGTAAAGAGGGGGTGGTGGAATTATATATTGGACTAAATAATTTTCAGAAAGTAATGGAAGATGCAGGAGTTATAGAACAAAAACAAATAAATCGTCATCGAAAGCGGGTCTTCGATCTGGTAAAGGATCGATTAATAAGTAAATTTTGGTCTCAAAAAAAAATTGATCAATTAGAAGAATCTATTCGAAATTTAAATAAAACGAGTGCTTCTCCGCATGAGTTAGCACAATTATTAATAGAAGAGCAATCGTGAATGACCAAAGCCGATCCATGCCTTTTTTAGATCACTTAGAAGAGTTGCGTTGGCGGCTGGTAAAATCTCTTGGAACTATCCTATTGGGTGCCGCCGTTACTTTTTATTATATTGACCCACTCATTGATTTTTTAATCAAACCGACTCAGAATCTAGAATCACCAATGGATCTTCAGGTATTAAAAGTGCAGGGAATGTTTATGATCAAATGGGGGATTGCATTGATTGGCGGAATTGTTTTAACCATTCCAGTATTGACCTACCATATTTGGAAATTTATTGCACCTGGCTTGTACATGAATGAACGTAGATACGTTGCCCCTTTAATCATTTTTACCTACTTATCATTTCTTATTGGATTAACCTTCGCATACACAGTAATTATCCCTTTCTCTCTAGAATTCTTTACATCTGTAGGAATGGAGGGTATACAGAATAATTTTTCCATTAATTATTATTTTAATTTTGTCACATGGCTAATGATCGGAAGTGGGCTAATTTTTGAATTACCAGTATTAGTATTTATCTTGTCACTCTTTGGATTGTTAACGCCTGAGTTCATGGGACATTACAGAAAACATGCAATTGTGATTATTCTGGTGCTAAGTGCATTTATTACACCACCTGATCCAGTGAGTCTGGTGCTCATGTCTATTCCACTTCTACTTTTATACGAACTGAGTATAGGTGTGAGTTGGTTGGTAAATCGTAGAAAACATAAGTAATTTCATATTGTGAAGAACGATTTAAAATCATTAAAACATATAACGGAACCCATTTTTGATGATATCAAACTTTTCGAGAAGGAGTTCCGGAATGCACTCCATTCTGAGGTGAGACTAATTAATCTTGTGGGTAAATATATTCTCAGACACAAGGGTAAACATATACGACCTGTATTAACAATCTTGGCATCCCGTGTTTGCGGTCAACCAACCCTTAATAGCTATCGTGCTGCAGCGATGATCGAATTACTACATATTGCCACATTAATCCACGATGATGTGATAGATGAAGCTGAAAAACGACGTGGTTTCCCATCTATCAATCGTGTTTGGAAAAATAAGATTGCCGTACTCATGGGTGATTTTATACTTAGTAAAACATTAATTAATATGGTAGGGTTAAAAGATTTCAGTGCTTTACAGCTTATTGCAGATACGGCTGAAAAACTAGCATCGGGTGAGATTCTTCAAATCGAAAAATCTCTCACACGGTCTATGACAGAAGATGTGTATTTTGATATGATATATCAGAAAACTGCCTCTTTAATATCAACTAGTTGTGAATTGGGTGCTATTACATCCACAGGNGAAGAACAAGATCGTAAAGCCATGGTTACTTATGGTACAAAACTGGGTATGGCTTTTCAAGTNAAAGATGANCTNTTTGACCTTTTAGGTAGCGAGAANAAGACGGGGAAAGACATAGGAGCNGATGTNAAGAGGAATATGGTTACCNTGCCATTAATTTATACATATAAAAAACTGTCNAAGCTGGAAACTNGACAGGTCAAAAAGATTTTGAGTTTAAAAAAGAAATCACGAACAAATCTTAATGATTTAAAAGAAATTGTTCATGGTGCTGGTGGNTTCAATTANGCANAANAGAAAATAGATGAATTCAATAACCAGGCCCTAGATGCCATCTTGCCCTATCCAGATTCACCATATAAACAATCCATGGTTGATCTAGTCAGTTTCAACACTCAACGTACTGGCTAATCTCAAATGATTCAACCACGGGCCATTTTGGTCCTGAGATTCAGTTCAATTGGAGATATTATACAAACCACATCCGTGGTAGGTTCATTAAAGTGCTCTTTNCCTGATGCGTCCATTGATTTCATGACTCTTTCTAAATACGCACCTTTACTTGAGGGGCATCCACATATTAACAAGGTGCATGCATTAGATATTAATGCACGCTACATGTCTTTAAAGCGCGTTGGATTTGAGATGGAAACTATGGGATATGATTTGGCTATAGATCTTCATAATACCACACGGTCGCGTATAATACGAAAAGCGATGGTCAAAACCAAAACTGTATCCATNAATAAACCGAGATGGGNTCGATTTAAACTCTTTGCTCTCCACTGGAATGAATTTTCTGACAATTTTTCTGTACGGACATGGTTGAATGAGCCACTTAAAACTTTATTGAAAAACGATATGATCCAGTCAAAAACTGAACTGTTTATTTCAAATACGGAAAAGTTCAATGCTCGATCTTTGATTAAATCAAAAGGGATAAACAGTTCATACTTTGTTATTGCACCCGGTGCAGCTTGGGCTCAGAAACGTTGGCTTGCAGATCGCTATGCTGTCGTTATTAATAAATGCGTCAGAGATTACGGGTTATCACCAGTGCTGATTGGCGGTTCGCAGGATGCCATTTGTGACTTAATCAAAAATACTACAAGTTCAAAAGTGGTGGATCTTCATGGCAAAACGAATTTAAGAGAATCACTTGCTATCGTAAGTCAGGCTAAGTTTGTGCTTGGAAGCGATACAGGNTTTATCCATGCAGGTGAAGCACTCAACGTGCCTGCAATTACACTGTTGGGGCCCACATCGAGGCAGACAGGAGCTGGTATTTTTAATAAAGNATCACAGGTGGTTGAACAATCTGAACTTTGGTGNCGACCTTGCTCTCAAAATGGTAGCATTCCCTGNTANCGAAAAGAACAATATTGTATGACTGGGATTCGAACTGAGGATGTGATTGATGCNGTTGGACGGGTTGTTTCNGTATGATCTGGAGGATCTTATACAACGTGATTCTACTACCACTCCTTTTNATTTTTGGAATCGTCAGTAGCTTGTTCAATAAAAAAATACGAAAAGGAATGATCGGACGATTGAGCACCTATAAACAACTAAAAGCATTTATGGCAAACACGGGAAAGGGTAGGGNAATTTATTGGTTTCATGCCGCGTCTCATGGTGAATTTGAACAAGTTAAACCTGTGCTGGCTGGTTTGAAAGAAGTGGAGCCCAAATCTTTATCAATAGTAAGCTTTTTCTCTCCATCAGGATACAATCATGTGAATGATGAGTATATTGATTGCAAGGTTTATTTACCTATCGATATACATTGGGTAGTAAAGCGATGTTTAAAACTAGTTAAGCCCAAAAAATTGATTTTGGCCGCTTATGATGTTTGGCCAAATTTGATTTGGGAAGCNAATAAAATAGGTATTCACACTACATTATTTGCTGCGNGTTTTTCTGAAAATACTTCAAAACTTTTACCATTTAACCGAAATTTTTACCGAAATGTCTACGGTAGTCTTTCTGCCATTTATACCATTTCAAATTCAGATTATAACCGTCTCCAGCAGATATTATTTACAAAGGAGATACCTATTGTCCGAGTCTTGGGAAATCCGCGTTATGATCAAGTAAAACTCAAAGCAGATAACTTTACACAGGAAAGGACTGAGTCCGTTCTGTTAAGGTCTAAACGGCTAGTAATTGGAAGTGTCCACACTGAAGACCAAAATATCATCCTTGATTCTATTATCAGCCTCATGCGCGAAATCGATGATCTTTCTCTAATCTGGGCTCTCCATGAACCGTTGGACCGCGATGTGAATACAGTGATATCTATATTCGAATCAAAACAGTTGTCAGTGGAACGACTTAGTTATCGCCAACCTAAGGATGTAGATGCCAGAGTTGTCATTGTGGATTCAATTGGTCTGTTATCTCAATTATACTGGGATGGTCAAATGGCCTATGTAGGTGGAGGATTTTCTACTGGTGTCCATAATGTGATGGAACCAGCGATCGCTCGGTTGCCTATATTTTTTGGTCCACGATATGAGAATTTTCCTGAAGCAGAAGAATTGATTTCCGATGGGGGTGGCTTTTGCATCGAATCAGGGAAAGATTTATATTTGGGTGTCAAGAAACTTTTTGATGATAGAAGTGCTTTTATTAAGGCAAGTTATGCAGCTACGGATGTAATCCACCGAAATTTAGGTTCAGCAACGCGGGTCGTTCGTAATCTTATTCATGATTGAACCTATATCTTTTTGTCTCAATTTCCACAAGTTTGGAAAATCGGACCTGATTCAACTATCACCTGGTTTACATGTTATCTATGGTGAAAGCGGTTGTGGTAAATCTTACTTTATTAGGTCTTTAGCAGGAATTTCATCTCATCAGGATGGAAATTTTTTAATGATGGATATATCGGCTCCTGAGTCTATACAGATCGTTTTTCAAAATCCGGATAATCAGATTTTATCACATACTCTATTATCAGAATTAACATTCGCACCGGAATGTTTTTCTACAGATACTTATACGCTTCAGGAACAATTGAAAATATTAAAATCAGATCTCCCATTTGTTGATAATTGGAATCGACATCCTGCAAGCCTAAGTGGGGGAGAAATGGAAATGCTAAATTTAGTTACAGCATTTAGTACCAATCCAGATCTTGTATTAATCGATGACGGCTTATCCTTCTTGAATGAGAATGCAAAATCAGAGTGGGTCAGTTGGATTCGAAAGAAGTTAGAAGAGGAAAAGACAGTGATCTGGTTTACTTCAGATCAGAATGACCTGTACTATGGGGATTCTCAGTGGGTTATGTCACTCTCAGAATTTTCCTCTTTTAGAGATTATCATAAGCCTAAGATTAATAAATATAAACACCCAAATGGTGAATTATCGGTCAAAGTGGATGAGCTAAATTTTCAATTTGATGGATCTAAAGAGCCCATAATAAATAATTTCAATTTTTTCATAGATCAATCAAGGGCAGTTGGATTGATTGGAAAGAATGGAATTGGTAAAACTACCTTCTCAAAATTAATCACAGGTCAATTGGATCCTCAGGCTGGAAAGGTTGAATTAGTAATTAATGGGAAAACGCCCAAAGTAGCTACGTTGAATCAATTTCCCGAAAGGATGCTAGGTGCTGGTTCTCTTGATTCTTTCTTGACCAAATTGATAGTTAACGAAAAAATGAATCAACGACTCGTGAATAAGTGTATTAATCGACTGAATTCTTACCAGATTAACTGGGAGATTGTTAAAGGTTACTCTGCATTGGATATACCATGGCCCACACTACGGATTGCGTTGATTATTATATTATCGCATTGTAATTATGATGTTTTGATTCTGGATGAACCAACTTTTGGACTCGGTTGGGAGCAAAAAGTAATTCTAAGCCGTTTTATTCAGGAGATGTTAGTTAAGAAGCATATGATTTTGATTTCGCATGATCAAACGTTTGTTTTGTCGCACTGTGATCAGATATTGAACTTAGATTCCAGAAGTATTCAATTTAATCAATCAGTATTGACCCATGCCGAGTAAATATAAAATTACCGACCCAACTAAGATTTTAACCTTGGCCAATTTTATTAGCTTAGGAAGGGCTATTTTAGCTGTTCCGATAATTTATACTCTTCAGGATCCCAAAATGGGAACGGTATCTTTTCTCTTGATTATCATTGCTGTGTTATCAGATGCTTTGGATGGATGGGTAGCAAGAAAAGCCCATGAAGTCACCCATTTTGGAAAATGGATTGATCCGATCGCTGATTTTGCCTGTATCATATCTGTAGTATCTTACTTAACTCTGGTGGGTCGTTTTCCGGGTTGGTTTTTTATCTTTTTTCTTGTCCGCTACGTTTTCATTGCCATTTCAGCAATTCATTTTCTGAATAATAATAATTTTATACTGAGCGCAAATTGGTGGGGTAAATGGTCTACTGGTATAACTGCTCTAGCAGTTATGATTCATATATGGCCATGGGAAGCCTTTCCATGGCTGCAGGATGTAACAATTTATGTTGCAACATTCTTATTGTCCGTTAGTTGGATCGTATACATTAAGACCTTTTACCGTACCTATAAAGAGATTAAATAAATGGCCTTTATGGGAAAAATATTCAACGCACTCCGATTTACCAGAGAGGCGGTTTCAGATGCATTTGATACGGTCGTAAAACGAAAGGTTAGCCTCGAATCCATGGAACAGTTGGAGGATGCATTAATTTTTGCTGACCTAGGGTTTGATACTGTTGAGGCAGTTATGGGTGTGGTGAGAAGATACCGTAAAGAAAGTTTTCTTGATAAAGTCCATGATTATATGCTTTCTATTTTACCTGATGAAGAAAATTTGAACCAAACAATTGAAAAGCCTACCGTTATTATTGTTGTGGGAGTAAATGGTACCGGAAAGACCACATCATCAGCTAAATTGGCAAATTATTATAAATCTCAAGGTAAAAAGGTTTTACTTATTGCAGCAGATACCTATCGAGCAGCTGCAGTTGAACAATTGAAAATTTGGGCAAAACGATTAGACGTAAATATTATTTATAA
>PAIR01000011.1 GCA_002704905.1 Fidelibacterota bacterium | reverse complement strand
ACCGGCACTTTCGTTTTACTAATGTTTGTGCGTGCACCTTATGGCCGCCATGAGCGACCAGGATGGGGGTTTCGAATTCCTGCCCGGTTGGGATGGATCATTATGGAATCGCCCTGTATAATTGTCATGACTGTTTTCTTTGGTATTGGCGCATCTGGCTGGGACTTGGCCGATCCAGCTGGTATCATTTTTTATATTATGTGGATGACCCATTATATACACCGTAGTTGGGTCTGGCCTGCAAGAGCACACATCATAGGGAAGAAAATGCCCATAAGCATTGCTCTATTTGCCGTAGGGTTCAATAGTATTAATTCATGGCTTAATGCCGAATGGATCTTTAGTCTCCACCACCCCTACCCTTACACATGGCTTTACAGCCCCCAATTTATTATTGGCGTTGTCCTTTTTATTACAGGAATGGGTATCAACATTAAGGCAGATAATATGCTTTTTTCTCTTCGCAAAAAGGGGACAATTGATTATAAAATTCCCCGTGGCGGATTATTTCAATGGGTGTCCTGCCCCAATTATTTAGGTGAAATTCTCGAATGGTTTGGATGGGCCTTGGCAACCTGGTCAATGGCGGGTTTTACTTTTGCGTTATGGGCAGTAGCAAATCTTGTCCCTAGGGCCCGGTCACATCATAAATGGTATGTGGAAAAATTTTCAGATTATCCTAAAGATCGCCAAATATTAATTCCAAAAATATGGTAAAAAATTAACTTTTTATCTTCAAGATAAAAGTACATCCAGATATTAAAACTTCTTCCAATAATGGAACTCTTAACCAATTTGCTTTTTTCATTTTGATCCCATAACGAATTTCGTGACTTGGTCTAATAATGTATCGTTCGTCAAAACAAATTTCAAAACCACATTGATCAATTAATTTTCTAAAATTTCTGATAGTCATTTTACTGTTTTTTATCTCTTCCAAATCTTTCCATACACTAGATTGATTTGTGACTTTCAAAATAAAATAAATTACAATTTTAGGTAACCATCCTAGAAATGGAAATACTTTAAATGGCATCTTTAAAAATGCTTGTTGATGTAGTCCAAAAGCTGAAAAATATGGCGGAAAAGTGACTAGCAACCTAGAGTTATCATCCATATAATTTTTGACGGAGGATAGAAAATTTATTTTTTTATCTTTTAATATATGTTCGATGACATCTCTTAATATTACTAAGTCATATTTTGGCATTAATCTTTCTTTAATTTCTTCAGAACAAATATCNCCAATTACAAATTTAACNNNATTNATNTNTTCCCAACTAAAATCTCTTATCTCATTTCCATGACACTNTTTTGAAAGTTCTGAAAAAGCTGATAAAAATCCTCCATCTCCACAACCAACATCTAAAATTTTAGATTCTGCTTTAATATTTATTTCTTTTGATGCGAGGAGAGGAATATAAAAGGATTGAGCGAGGAGCTTTTGATAATTAAGATAATAGGATTTCCAGTTTGGAAAATCAGATTTTTTAATTTTTGGTAAATCCATGTATTAGATTACTTAATTGATGAATATAATTTAAATATAGTCGTTTTTCTTGTTATCCAACCATCTAAGCTTCCAGTATATGATTAACTAATTTTTTTGAAGACAGTCCCTGGACAAGAATTGAAAAGGCAACAACAATATAAGTTACTGCCAAAATCAAAGGTTTTTCAGGTACATCAGGAATACTTAATGCAAGCGCTATTGAAATTCCACCTCGCAGTCCACACCACGTCATCACTTTAGAAGCTCCATTTACTAAATTAGCACCATCTCCTATAATTATTAACGGGAAGCTGACGGCAATAAATCGTATACATAATATGATAGGTATTATAATTATTCCGATTAATAAATAATTAAAACTAAATGAAATGACAAGAATTTGTATACCAATNAATACAAATAAAACGGCATTAAGAAATTCATCGATCAGTTCCCAAAAAGAAAACAATTGTTTATGGGTGGCCTCTGACATTGCAAANGTCTTCCCGTGATTACCAAGAAATAGGCCAGCAACAACCATAGCTAATGGACCTGATACATGTAACGTATGTGCTAACGAGTATCCACCCATAACCAAAGCTAATGTCAATAAGATCTCAACTGCATAACTATCAATGCTTTTTAATAATCGATAAAATATATATCCCAGCNCTAGTCCGAATACAATTCCACCTAAAGCTTCTTCTATAAATAGAAGAAAGATTCCACTTGCATCAATATTAGAGTGGGCAGTCCCTGTCGCTAATGAGAGTATAACTGCAAAAACAACAACGCCAACCCCGTCATTAAATAGCGATTCTCCTGCGATTGTTGTTTCTAGTGATTTTGGAGTACTTGTTTCTTTTAATATTCCAAGGACAGCTATCGGATCGGTTGGAGATATTAATGCCCCAAAAAGCAAACAGTATATATAATCAATTTGAAGGCCAAATATTGGTAATAAATAGTATACTATGGATCCAACTACAAATGTCGAAAAAATTACTCCCAAGGTAGCTAAAATAGCTATTAAGACTTTTTGTTTAAGCAAATCATTTATATCAACATGCAGGGCTCCCGCAAATAATAAAAAAGATAACATACCGCCCATTAAGGCTTTATTAAAATCAACACTATCTATAAGCGAAATTGAAAAAGAAATAACACTTGGATTAATATATCCAGAAAAAAACACAACAGAGGATAAAATAAGCGAAAGCCCCATAAGGCCTATTGTTGGGGGAAGTTTTATATACTTGAAGTTTATATACATTAGTAAGGCTGAAAGCGTTACTAATATCGATGATATATCAAATACATTCATTAGTTGTCCTAAAAATTATTAATTTTTTCTCTTTGATCTATATATATAGATAGAAATAAAAATGAATGAACGTTGTTTGGGGTAATCAGTCCAAATCAATTTTTTTGCACAATCAGCACAGGAGCAGTTACAAGNTTTGATATCCCTTCATCAATAGAATCCATAATATNAGATTTAAATGTATTCATTTTTCGGTGTCCTAGAATNATCAAATCCATATCACGNGCATNTTGGTTNATTATTTCTGANACGCTTTCTCCGCTTTCAATAATAATATTTATCTTATTTAATATTTTTTGAAAACCATATGCTGTTATTCTTTCTCTTATTGTCTCTTCATTGATACGCTCAAGNGCCATTCCTTTNGGTTGGCTTAGAACAGGCTGGTTAACATGGATAACTGTTAAATCTGCATTTAATTTTTCAGCAAAAAAAACTGATTGACTGATAACNGGCTTTTCATCACCACGTAAAACCAGNGCTACCATTATCTTAAACGGCTTGGAATCCATTTCAAAAGTTAAAATATTTCAATGAATAAAAAATAATGAATATGTCCTAATTAAATTTAATTGGNGAGTGGACCTATNATTNTTGATANAACCCGCTTTCCTCCTTACGCATTAACCATGTTCTTACTGGGNACTTNAGAATTTTGNCGTTACAAAATAGTANATTATGTTAAAAAAAATATTGCACTAAGATAAATTTGTAGTGTAGAATAAAACATACGCGGAAGTAATACGACAAAACAAGTAGGAGTACGTTATGCAAAAAGGTAGTGTAAATAAAGTGGTGTTTGTTGGGCACCTGGGTGGCGACCCGGAAACACGGTTCACACCGTCCGGTGCAGCCGTAGCTAACTTCAATATAGCAACCAATGAATCCTGGCGAGATTCTAANGGTGAGCTTCAGGATAAAACCGAATGGCACCGTTGTGTTATGTTTGGTAAAACNGCTGANCTCGCCGGTGANCTTTTAAAAAAGGGACAATTGGTTTACCTNGAGGGGAAACTGCAAACACGAAATTGGGAAGACAAGGATGGTGTAAAACGATATACCACAGAAGTGATCTGTGANATGTTCACCATGCTTGGTCGCAAAATGGATAGCGGCGGCGCACAGGTGACGCCTGTAGAAACGAATGATGATGATGATGATGACTTGCCGTTCTAACTACTAATCCAAATCGCTAGATAAAAAGGCTCTNGGTTGTCTCGGGCCTTTTTTATTTATCCTTATAATTGGGTTCGATTTAACCGCTTATAGAAAGATTTTATGAATCCTGAAAAATTGCAAAATGACTTGAATCAATTCTGGGACAATGAAATTGTCCCCACACTCACTGAATATATCAAGATACCCAACAAATCTCCTGCTTTCGATCCCGATTGGGAAAAGGCTGGGCATATGGATCGCGTGCTTGATTTGGCAAAAGAGTGGGCTGAACATCACCGCCCTGATAATAGCATTCTCCATGTAAAACGGTTGGCAAATAGAACACCGCTGATTATAATTGAAATCCCCGGTGAAAAAGATGGCAATATTCTTATGTATGGCCATTTAGATAAACAACCAGAGATGGAAGGTTGGGANGAAGGGTTGGGNCCATGGGANCCNGTGATAAAGGATGATAAATTATATGGTCGCGGTGGAGCCGATGACGGTTACGCAATGTTTGCGTCCCTTGGTGTTGTAAAAGCCTTGAAAGACCAAGATCTTCCTCTCCCTCGAATTGTGATCCTTATCGAGTTTTGTGAAGAAAGTGGATCCCCGGACCTTCCTTATTATATTGATGAATATACTAACATTATTGGCCAAATTGATCTGGTTGTATGTCTTGATTCTGGCGCAGGGAATTATGATCAATTTTGGACCACTGTTTCCCTTCGGGGTATGATTGCTTGTGAACTTCGCGCCGACGTATTAACTGAAGGCGTTCATTCTGGTAGTGCAAGCGGATTGGTTCCTTCCTCTTTCAGGGTTTTGCGCCAACTTATATCGCGGATCGAAGATGAAACATCAGGTGAAATAAAAGCTGAAGANCTACATACAAATATTCCCGATCATCGCATNAACGAAGTAAGAGAAATGNTAAGAGTTCTTAATAAAGAAGGAGAAATATTCCCCTGGCATGGAAATACAATACCATCAACGGATGATCCTGTAGAAGGTCTGTTGCGACGAACCTGGAAGCCAACTCTTTCTACTGTAGGGCTTGATGGTGTCCCTGCCATAAAAGATGGTGGGAATGTTCTTCGCCCCTATACAGCTCTGAAGTTATCGTTCAGGTTGCCACCTGATGTAGATTGCCACAAGGCCATGGATGCGGTAAATAAAATATTAACAGAAAATCCGCCATATAATNCAAGTATTTCAATTGAATGGGAAGAACCTGCCAATGGGTGGAATGCNCCCACACTTGCTCCCTGGCTTGATACNGCTATTCAANAAGCCTCTAATACCTTTTACGGTAAACCGGCTCTAGCCATGGGTGAAGGAGGTACTATTCCTTTTATGGCTATGTTGGGAGAAAAATTTCCTGAAGCACAGTTTGTAATTACTGGTGTTCTTGGGCCCGGATCCAATGCTCATGGCCCAAATGAATTCCTGAATATTCCATTTGGGAAAAAATTGAGTGCATGTATCAGTTCAATTATTCATCAGTTTCCTTCTGAAAAATAAATACTAGAACAAATATTTTTGATTTCATCTTTTTTTCATAAAATCCATTCAAACCATGAGCTTCAGAACAAAGCTTGATCTGATTCGCCCGAGTCCAAAATGGATGCGCTATTTATCCGGTTTCCTTGGGCTTTTTATTGGGGCTTTGCTTGCCAAGATTACTGTTAAGGGTCGACAGCATATTCCAAAAAAAGGTCCGTTTATCATTGCTAGTAACCACTTTAATCTGATTGATGCGTTTTTTATAGTCTATGCATTGCGGCGACCCATTGTTTTTTTAGCCGGTAGCGATCAAATTATCGATTGGTTTAATATTTGGGCTGTTTGGCTATACGGGTTTATTCCTACTAACCGCACTCGCTTAGCCCCATCAACCATTAAAATGGCATCTAAATCACTCAAGGAAGGTGAGATTCTTGGTATTTTTCCTGAGGGGACCATAGAGGGGAAGGGACTCAGGAAGCCGAAACCAGGTGTTGTATATTTTTCTACCATGGACAAAGTGCCTATTCTTCCTGTGAGTATTTATGGACTTCATGAATCATTTTGGCGTTACTTAATAAGAGGAGTCAGGCCAAAGGTCATAGCACAAATTGGCAAACCTTTTGGGCCCTATTTCCTGCCTAAATCCAGAGAGAAAAAAGAAGAAATCTTAAAAGTTATTGGAGATAAAGTGATGTGCCGGATTGCTGCCTTATTACCAAGTGAAACTCATGGTATTTATACTGATGATCCATCCATAGAAAAGTATAAGCAGAAAAATAATCCATTTTCTCATTAGTCTATAAATTGCCTCTAGATTAACTTCTCGCCCCAAAAAAGCGGAAAAACAAATTATGTCTACATATCGTCACTATATTATTGTTCTTGGTATCGCGGTAGCTTTTTTAGCATTAATGAGATGGAGGGCTGTTCAATCAACCCCAAATCTGGTTGATGGTAGTGCCAATCAATTTATTCTTCCTGAAGAATCCCACTTTAAAAACCTGCGGCAGCTTACGTTTAGCGGAGAAAATGCAGAGGCTTATTTTAGCTCAGATAGTAAAAAACTGATATTCCAATCACATGATGGTGAGGGTCTCTGTGATCAGATTTATATTATGGATATTAAAACGGGTGAATTTCAAATAGTTTCTACTGGAGACGGAGTAACTACATGCGCTTATTTTCAATATCCAGATAATAAACAAATCATTTATGCCTCCACACATCATGACAATAAAGCTTGTCCGCCTCCACCTGATTTCAGCCGCGGATATGTTTGGAAGCTTCATCAGGGATTTGATATTTTTCGCGCTGATACTGATGGTGGGAACCTAGAACAGATCACCCATGAAAAAGGGTATGACGCAGAGGCAACCATGGCGCAAGATGGTAGTCAAATTTTATATACATCTATTGTTTCTGGCGACCTTGAAATCTGGAGTATGAATCCTAATGGTTCAAATAAACGCATGCTTACTAATAANCTCGGNTATGATGGTGGTCCATTTTTCAGTCATAATGGTAAAAAAATTGTTTGGCGCGCATATTATCCAGAAACAGATAAAGAAATTGAAGACTATAAAAGCCTTATTTCTGAAAGTTTGATTCGCCCTATGAATTTACAAATTCGTATTATGAATGCTGATGGAACTGGGAAAAAACAAGTNACNCATAATGAAGGTGCCAATTTTGCNCCTTTCTTTTTTCCTAATGATGAACGAATCATTTTCTGCTCGAATATGGCAGACCCAAAAGGACGTGATTTTGATTTATGGGCTGTGAACGTAGATGGAACTAATTTAGAGCGGGTTACACACTTTGATGGTTTTGATGGGTTTCCTATGTTTAGTCCTAATGGAAAATACTTTGTGTTTGCATCCAATCGTAACCAGGCCAAGACTGGTGATACTAATATATTTATTGCTGAGTGGGTAAATTGATTCCNTTTTTATTAAGTATAGTTTTTTTTGCCAATGAAGATACAGTCCTTTCTGCTATTCGTTCCGATGCAGTAATAAAAGGAGTTCCGGAATCATATCTGATTGAAGTCTTTTCTAATGATGGTATTACAATTCATAACAAAATTCTGGATCGGTTTGCGCGGCCTTATGAAAAGAAAAGCTGGGTTGATTATCGTAAACTTTTTGTCACAGAATCCAGAATCAGCAAGGGNACTGATTTCTACAGAGAAAATGAAGCAATTCTTATATCTGTTGGTAAAATGACTGGCGTGAACCCCTTCCTTATTCTAAGTATTGTGGGAGTGGAAAGCAATTATGGTCGGCACAAAGGAGAATTTACCGTATTTAATGCTCTCTATACTCAAATTGCAAAGATGCCCCGACGCTCTAAATGGGCCAAAAAGGAAATGATAGAATATTTGCTTTATTGCTATANNGATAGTATTCCACCCCATTCTATTCAAGGTTCATATGCTGGTGCATTTGGCTACGGNCAATTCATCCCTTCCAGTTTTAATGCNTATGCAGCAGATGGCAATGGTGATGGTATACGGATGCCNTATGAATGGGCTGATGTATTTGCTAGTGTAGGNAATTATCTTATCAAAAATGGATACCCGGCNATGGATNCATCAAATNAGNAAAAGATTTATAAANCAGTCTANGCTTACAACCATGCAGATAATTATGTTAAAGCAGTNNTAGAACTGCGGGANGANTTAAAGAAAAATATACTTAAANATTAANTTTCAGGGTTAATNTTTTNCCCGCNCGTANTACTTTCACTTCAACNGTNTCTCCNGGNTTCAACTCTTCTAGGCGATACATATAATCATAAATATTTTTTATCTNTTTCCCTCCAATTGATGTTATTACATCTCCTTTTTGCATTCCTGCTTTTCCNGCAGGGCCTTCTTTTTTNGCCCCATCAATTTCCATGCCTTCTGCGTCACTTCCGTAGGAGGGTATTACTCCAAAAGTAACTTTGAAACTCCGCCTTGTTTGAGTGGGGGTTTTTGGCCCGGCTTGAGAGAAGAGTGGTTTTGTTGCTTGATTGCTGAGTTTTATGGTTAGATCATAGATTAAATCCACAATTTGTTTTTGTCCAGCTACATTGATATGCTGCCAATCATCACTAGGCTTGTGATAATCCATATGTGTTCCGGTAAAAAAGAATAGAACNGGAATATTATTCACATAAAAACTGGCATGGTCACTGGGGCCATATCCTTCTTGACTCATTTTTAAATGAATGCCGTGGTCTTTGTTTNTTTCATTGAGGATTGATTCAAATTCAGGTGAAGTACCAGTACCACCCACTATAACTTTCCCTTCAGACATNCGTCCAATCATATCCATGTTAATCATNGCTGCCGTNGCAGAAAGACTTACTGTTGGATTATTAACATAATATTTTGAGCCNAATAANCCTTGNTCNTCTGCGTTATATGCCATNAATAAAATGGATCGTTTTAAATTTTTTCGATTACTTGATAGTTTTTTTGACAATTCCAAAATCCCTGCAGTGCCAGAAGCATTGTCATCTGCTCCATTATGTATTGCGCTTGAATCANGNGCGAGAGANCCNGTNCCCTGTCCCCCAAATCCCAAATGATCAAAGTGCGCTCCAAGTATAATATATTCATCTCTTAATNCGGGGTCGCTACCCGGGANAATCCCTATCACATTTGGAACGNTTACAATTTGTTTTTNAAGNTTCACNTCAGCGGAAATTTGAATATTTAATGAGTAAGACTGGGNNTGTTTCTTTTCATCCAGTTTTGTTTGAAGCATATTNAATTGTGCTGAAACTAATTGATCTGCNATCTTTCGTGAAATTTGCAAAACGGGAAGACCAATTGCCGTAGAATTGGGTGAATGTTTTAGTGGAATTAATTGATCAGTCTCTCCCGCCTGGTTTACAAAGATAATTCCTGCTGCTTTTTGATCTCTGGCCAACATCGCTTTTTTTCTTAAAGGGATGTGGTTTACATAATCTGAATGTGGATGATCTCCGCCTGGTCCACCTCGAAAAATCAGCACCCACTTACCTTCTACATCAATGNCGTTATAATCATTCCAAGAAACCGAATCATNTATAGNAAAACCATATCCGNCAAAAACAAGATTNCCCTCAATTTTTCCATTTGAGGAGAATTCTAAAGGAATAAAGTCNTCATTTACTATAAAGTGTTTATCCTGAATTGATAAGTGNTTTTGTCCNCCAAGATTTATNCCTGTAATAAATTCAAATGNTTGTAAATATCCNTTTTCTCCTGCTGGGGACAATTTATTTGTTTTAAAATNTTTAACAATATAATCGATCNCATCCTCTGATCCTTTAGATCCN
Source organism: Fidelibacterota bacterium (assembly GCA_002704905.1). GTDB lineage: Bacteria > Fidelibacterota > Marinisomatia > Marinisomatales > TCS55 > TCS55. Next base: position 9,741 of record PAIR01000011.1, on the reverse strand, counting down.
GGATAGCGCCCCATTCTTTCATCNCTTGAAAGNAATTTTATGTGGTTNAANAAATCAGCTTCTGAAATCTNAGAGTTCGAGTTTAATGNTTGTTTNGTNTTCTGTAAGTTGCTACAACCAACCAAAATTGTTAGTAATAAAAGATAATTAATAGTTCGNTTCATGATTTTATTGCCNCCAATAAATAACGATAAATTTACCGAGAATCCAGATGTTTATGGAATGAAATGAATTGTAATTTTAATATCATGTTAGAAACCATTACAGACCAGGTTAACATTACTGTTCGGCCTAATTATCTTCCCGAGCGTTCTGACCCTTCTAAGCCCATTTATTTTTTTTCTTACCATATAACCATTATAAATACTGGCCAAGAGACGATTCAGCTTAAAAATCGATATTGGCACATTACTGATGGTAATGGAAATATTGAAGAAGTCCGCGGTCCTGGAGTTGTTGGGAAGAAACCCTTTTTAAAAAAGGGGGAGTCATTTGAGTACACAAGTTTTTGTCCACTACCAACTGAATTTGGTGTGATGCATGGTCATTTTGAAATGATATACGAAAACGGCAAAAAAATTAATGCCAAAATTGCGCCTTTTCGATTAACCATTCCTTTTTCTGTTAACTAATGAAAAAAAATACCAAAATTATTGCTACTATCGGACCAGCTTGCAATAATAAAGATACGCTTCAAGCTATGGTAGATTCCGGTGTTAATGTATTCCGCCTGAATATGTCTCATGGTGATACAGTGTCTAAACAAAATTTATATAACCTTGTTAAATCATTGGATGTGTCGCAGGGAAAACGCCCTGCTATCTTAACAGATTTGGCAGGACCAAAAATTCGAATTACTAATGTTCCTAATAATTTTTCTCTTTCAAAAGGTCAATCCATTATCATAACCAATGAAAAAGATATAGAAGGTGATCAGATTAACGTTACAGAACATATTGGATTTACCAAAGTGTCAACCGGAGCAAAAATATTGATTAATGATGGGCGAATTCAATTGGAGGTTGTTGAAATCATTTCAAAACATTCCTTGAAGTGCAAGACCCTTATTGGTGGCAAAGTAGAACTAAGAAAGGGCGTTAATTTCCCGGGTATAACATTGGATGTGCCAACATTGACAACCGATGATAAAAAAGACCTTATAATGGCTTTGGAGTCAGGTGCAGATTGGATTGCGTTATCTTTTGTTCGAAGTGCTAACGACTTAGATCCTGTATATAAAATAATGGATACCCATGGAAAGCGATTGCCTGTTATGGCAAAGATCGAAAAATGGGAGGCTCTAAATAATTTAGAAGCTATAACTGATTCATTTGATGGGGTCATGGTTGCAAGAGGTGATCTGGGCGTTGAAATTCCTGCTGCTCAAGTTCCAATAGCACAAAAGCAAGTAATTGACCTTGCTGGTTCCATGGGAAAGCCTGTAGTCATCGCCACGCAATTGTTAGAATCCATGATTGATAGTCAAACCCCAACCCGGGCAGAGGTTAGTGATATAGCAAATGCTATTTTTGATAGTGTGGATGCCCTCTTGGTTACAGGGGAAACTGCAATTGGGAATTTCCCTGTTGATGTAATTAAAACGCTGAATCAAGTAATACAGGAAACCGAAAAAGCGACCAATTCAGGCAGAAGTTCATTGCCAGAAGAAGTGAGTAAAACGGCCGATGCTATAAGTCATGCTGTTTGTGAAATTGCCCGAGATTTGGATATCGAAGTCATCATGACCATGACTCAGAGTGGTAGTACGGCAAAAATGATATCTCGATATCGTCCACGGGCTAAAGTGTTTGCCCTTACTCCTTCTAATCAAATTCTGAGACAACTACAGCTTGTGTGGGGTGTCGTTCCCATTAAAGTATCAACTTATGATAATGTCGAGGTTATCCCCGATTTATGTAAAGTTGTTTTAAAAAAATTGAAGCTAATAAAAACTGGCGATAAGTTTGTGATTACGGGAGGTGTCCCAATGGGCATTGCGGGCACCACTAATTATTTATCTGTTCAAAAATTGTAGATGACAATATTCAACCTAAAGGAAAAACAATGAGACTAATTAAACAATTAATCGTCCTTGCTGCTGGAGTTTTTATACTTAGCTGTAGTAATGATGCGGCATTAAAAAAACAGGCCTACGACCTAGCCCATAAATTTATTATTACCGATGGACATATTGATGTCCCATGGCGCTTGAATGATGGCTATGAAGATTTGTCAGTTCGTACAGATGGTGGNGATTTTGATTATGTCCGCGCTAAAGAAGGCGGNCTAGATGCGCCATTTATGTCAATCTACGTNCCTTCTTCATACCAAGAGACTGGTGGCGCTAAAGAAAAAGCAGATTCACTTATTGATCTTGTACATNGGATTGCAAATGATCATCCNNATAAGTTTGAAGTAGCATTTAGTGTTTCAGATGTAAANCGTATTTTTGGAGATGGTAAGATTGCTCTNCCAATGGGNATGGAAAANGGNGCNCCGCTTGAAGGNGATATAAANAATGTTAAATATTTTTATGATCGAGGCATTAGATATATTACNCTAACTCATGGAAAAGATAANTTTATTTGCGANTCTTCATATGATACAACANCCNATCGCTGGGGNGGATTAAGTCCTAAGGGCAAAGAAATTGTAAAAGAAATGAACCGNGTAGGTATCATGGTTGATATTTCACATGTTACCGATGAGGTNATAAATCAAGTTATGGACATGACCGATGTACCTGTAATTGCATCTCATTCTTCATGCAGGTATTTCACCCCAGGATGGGAAAGAAATATGGGTGATGCTGAAATTAAACGGTTAAAAGATAATGGCGGCGTGATACAAATTAATTATGGTTCATCTTTTGTGACCCAAGCTGCACAAGATAAGCGGAAAGCTAATGCTGAAAAAATTGCTGCCTATGCTGAAGAAAATGAATTGGATGAGAACAATAGCGATTTACAAATCTTCGCCAAAAAAGTGAATGAAGAAAACCCGATGTATGCTGATATCACAGAAGTGGTGGATCATATTGACCGGGTGGTTACATTGGCTGGAATTGATCATGTGGGTATCGGATCAGACTATGATGGGGTGGGCGACACCCTTCCATATGGTTTGAAAGATGTAACATCATATCCTAACCTTATTTACCATTTGTTAAAGCGCGGATACTCTGAAGAAGATATTGAAAAGATATGCTACAAGAATGTGTGGAGAGTCTGGTCTGCGGTAGAACTAGCAGCTTCCAATAGTTAATATGGCATTTTAATTCCCTTGAAAAAAGGCTCCTTAGGGAGCCTTTTTTATTTTTCGTAGTCTTTAACTGCCTTTAGTGCTTTTCGATGGAGCCAGCCCCTTGCAAACAAATTAAAAAATGGAATGAATTTCAGCTTTGCAGGAATAAATGATTGGCGTTTATCTTTTCTAATGGACTGTATAATTTTTTTAATGCATGTATCTAAATCAATGGCTTTCCCATCATGATTGTGGCTGGATTTACCAATTTTTTCCCCGTCAGCACCGAATGCATTTTGCCTTAAACTTGTTCCCTTAATCCACCCCAAGTAGATGTTTGAAAAATGAACAGATCCTTGGCCCTCTAATTCAAGCGTTTCCAGGAATCCATGTAAGGCATGTTTTGAAGCAGCATAACCCGAATGTGCCGGGAATCCCATAATTGCCTGGGCAGTAGTAATCGAAACAATACTCCCTCTTACTCTTTTCAAGTGTGGCAGTGCTGTGTGAACACAATTCACTGCACCGGTATAATTAATTTCCATGAGATTTTTAAAAAAAATTGGGTCCTCAATTTTATCAAAGAAGGCCCACATACTCACCCCGGCGTTAAGAATTAACGAGTCAATTTGATTAAATTTAAGAATAGTCTCTTTAACAAGATGTTTGCAGGCATTATAATCTGTGATATCGGTCGGAATAACTAACGATGAGCCGCCAGAAGATTGAATTTTATCATGCACCTGATTTAGCTTGGATTTATTCCGTGCAGCAAGCACCACATTGGCTCCGCGTGCAGCAAGTTTTTTTGACAATGCCTCACCAATCCCTGATGATGCGCCGGTTATAATAAATGTGGTATTCGAGATTTTCACAATAGACTCTAGAACTAATCGGCGAATACGCCATTACGAATCCCAAAAATATTAGATGGGTCGTGGGCCTTTTTTAAATCTTTAATCAATTCGACACTTGAATCAGATAAGGTGTCTTTCAAAAAATCTTTTCGAATTTTTCCTACCCCGTGGTGATGTGAAATAGATCCTCCCTGGTCCATAATTGCTCGCCGAATGGCATGTTCAATTTCACCAAATAAATCTTCAGCATTGGGAACATTTTCAACACTCATTCCTAACATAAAATAAATACAAACACCTGTATGGTAGATCTGAGGAATGCGGTACGATATATAGGGTTTGCCGGGTAAATTGTGTTTTTTATGCAATTCAAATAAGGTGTTGGAGGCCGCTTCACAAACGGGCTTAATCTTGCTCCAGGGGACTGTTGTTTCCATTGTTTCGCCAATAATATGAAAATCAGTTAAAAAATCTCGCACATAGGCTATTGCAAATGTTAAAAGATAGCCCCTCTTCCCGTTCCCAGGTCCACCAACAAGCCCACCATGTTGCTTTGCTAGCTTTAATATATTTTTTTCTTGATAAGCAATTTCATTTTGGGAGCCTTCCATTAAAAATGTTGTGGCACACATTTTCTCTGCATCAAGCCCTTTAACCTTGAGTGCAAAAAATTTCTCAATCTGTCCCATAAACTTTTTGAAGCCTTGTGCCTTAGGTTTCAATGCTTGCCCAAATCTAAATTGCATATTATCAACCAATCGGACACTAGATGGGATGAAGTTAGTTTTTGATAGATTGTAAAGAAATTGAACACCTGTCTCCCAATCCTTAAAAATAATAGAATTATATTTTTTTATCTCCGGAGTTTTGTGAATTTTTAAGACCGCTTTCGTAATAATCCCAAGATTTCCCTCAGAACCAAATAATATATTCTGNGGCTTAAANCCAATGGAAGCTCGGGATAGGGGTTTAACNTGTTCAACCGTCCCCTTTGCCGTAATCATNGTCACATTNTCNACAATATCTTCAATNTTTCCATAACGGTTTTTTTTCATACCGCTTGCATTTGTGGCAATCCATCCACCTANAGTGGAGAGNTCCACACTGTCTGGCTCATGTCCCATGCAGTAACCTTTTTCTGCCAATAAATNTTCTAGNTCCGAACCCGTGATACCCGCCTGCACACAGANCTGACGATCCTCTTCATTTATCCATTCAACNTGGTTCATCCTTCTCAAATCAACTGAGACAATCATNCGTTGNTCAGATGAAGGAATTTTTAATGCGCTAGTCACACTCGTCCCACCNCCAAATGGCACTAANCAAACATTGAACTCTACTGCAAGTTCAATCANCCGCTGNACTTCTTCATNGTTCTCCACATAAAAAACCATATCNACACAACGTTTAATTTGGTTATATAAAATTTTATACACTTCTTCTGAAGTGGTCTGACCATGGCTNTGGATAAGCCTATCTTCATCCTCAAAAGAATAACGGTCATCTTCAAATTCATTTTTGATGTTATCAACGAATACTTGNTTAATATTTAGCGAAGAGACTGGTTTATTCTCAACTTCTGCTAATGTATTCCCCGGATTAATTTCAATNCCAATAACCTCTTCAATATAAGGAATAAAATCGGGCATTCGGGTGCCNCTCAANTCATAACGATCACCCTCCATGGANACNGTTCTGTCTTTATTTANAACAAACCTAGAATCTTTATAGCCCCATTTATGCCCCCAAGTANTATGACGATTAGCAAAAAATTTATTATCCGACATTTAATTNNCCTTTTTATTNCGAATGCGATTTTCTAGTTCTGCGGTTAGTTTATTGATGGATTCAAAATTTGAATCTTTNCCTTGAACTAGAAATGTTTTAGGATAAAGTGGCTCCAAAATATCTATTTTTACAAACGCAGGTCGCATAAATATTTTTCCTTTTGGCCAAGATTTTTCAGATCCTTTTATAATAATAGGAACAATTGGGACNTTAAGNNTAACTGAAAATCGAGCGGCTCCTTTACGAAACGGNTTAATTTCCCCNGGGANACCTCTTGANCCTTCAGGAAACATGACNAGGTTGCGGTTTCCNAGATTCATGAATGCACGACATAGTTCGATTGTATTTTCAAAAGTAAAATCATCTGCNTGCGATGTNTTTTTTCTGGCAATNGGAATCAGATTCATGATAAAATTAGTTAATACACGTTTTATCGTACTATCAAACCAATAATCTTTTGCNGCTAACATACCAAAATAATTNAAACTCTTTCCTGCAGCTGCGCTGATTAAAGCCACATCCATATGGCTATTNTGGTTNCTGCAAAAAATGGCNGATTTAATTGGNAGATTTTNTNTNCCTCTGATTTTTACAGGGGTATACCACAAAAAAACAAAGCGACAATAATAGTAAAANATTTTTTTCCAAAATTGAAAAAAGAGCGGTTGTTTATTGACAAGATAAAAATATTTTGGGTCTTNTAAAACCGACATTGCTGCGTGGGATCACCTCCCATAGGTCATATGGGCCTTTGTAAAAGTATCNGAAGCAATGGCTGAAAAAAGTGAAATTTCCAATGCGAGNGTAGANGCGGCAATAATTTCAGCTAATTTTTTGGAGGAGTGTTTTCCTTTNTCGCAACCAAGTAATTTTAAATTTTGNTTTTGTGGTAGCAAGCGGGTTCCNCCTCCAACGGTNCCTACNGTTAGGGTTGGTAAGGTAAGTCTAAATTTTACGCCATCATCAATGGGTTCTGTCTGATAATGCCCAATTGCATTTTCTGCTACACAAGCAGTATCCTGACCTGTGGCCAGGTAAATTGCTGTTAAGGCATTTGATATATGTAGGTGGCACCCCTCCGTTCCAGCAAGCCGAGTGATGGTTGGGCCCACTCTTTGCATTTTTTCCATCTCTGACATATCGGCTTTAAGGATTCTTCTAATTACTGAGTTTGTAATCGTTGTCTCCGCAATTACACTGTGGCCTCGCCCCATAATCATATTTCGAGCAGATGCTTTTTTGTCACTATTAAACCCTGATTCCAAAATAAAGTCNGCACCTGTTTTNTTTTTGATATAATCACAGGCAACTTTAGCGGCTAATGTTACCATATTCTGACCAGCAGCATTTCCTGTATCCAAAATAAAATCAAGAATAATGTAGTTTTGAATTGGATAGNGATCAATTCGTAATANTNTTCCATAGTTTGAAGTTGAATCNGCAATTNTTTTAATNGATTTGAAATTCCGCTTNATCCATCCAGAAAATTGATCNGCTTNNTTTAAATCATCAAANATAAAAACCGGCGCCCTTGACAACTCTTGCTTTATATGNTTTACNCGAATACCACCACATCGNTTNGTCGCCACCATACCGCGGGTCATCGATATAGCAAGCGTTCCTTCTAGTGTGCAAAGGGGTACATAGTATTCCCCNTNTGCATANCCTCCATCAACTTGNAGAGGNCCTGCAAGAGCCATTGGGATTTTCATATANCCAATATGATTTTCAATNATCCCNTTTAAATCTTCCGGCANATTTTCAAGGTTAGTATCAAGATCTATCCCTGTTTTATCTTTGAGCCATTTTAAGCGATTNTTGGTATCGTCTGAAGTATAGCCGTTAGGAATAATATAATATTTTGATTTTTTATTNGCCATTCTATTCNATTGCCTTAATCAATGTTNAGTCTTGAATATAAATAGANAAANACTAAAGGCNCTAAGATTTATAATTTATCTTTGTATTGTTAATNGTAGAGTGAATATACCCAGTCAGCATCTNTTTTNGATAGCTCTGTNCCCANTGTAGCTGCCACTTCCACCTGNGANACATTTCGCTGCCCNAATAAAACGCAACCTGTTGGCGCATCAGATAAAAGACTATCTACTAATCCGTGCATGACTGGTTGGTCATGATCAGAAAAACGTTCTACAAGTTTAATCTTATTTGCTTTCATTTTATTAATCAATTCTTGGTTTGAAAAATCTTTAACAGTTGATCGAAAGTCGCCCTTTTCAAAGCTGGTTGGTTTCGTGTATTTACCTGTGAGTAAACCATGTTTTATGGGCGAAAAAAAACAAATACCTAGATTGTTGGCTTCCACATGATCTTTCAATCCCGTCGCTTTATATGTATCATCCATTACATTACGATAGGGTTGGATTACATCGGGATCAACACGTTCAACAAATTTCATGATTTTATCAGAAAACCAATCGGAGAGTCCAATAAAGCGCGTCTTTCCTTCTTCTTGAAATCGGCGAATAACATCTAGAGCATCATCAAAATACTGTTCCTGCTTTCCAAAATTGCAGTGGTGTAAATACATAAGATCCACGCAATCTGTTTTAAGATTTTTAAGAGATCGTGTCATATTGGTCTGCATTTGTTGAGGATGATACCAATGACCGTGTGGACCCCTATCCCAACCAACTTTAGTCGCTATAAAAATATTATCTCTTGGGAGTTCGTGCCACATGGAGCCAATGATTTTTTCTGATCTTCCATCTCCATAAACATCTGCTGAATCCCAATGGTTAATTCCAGATTCATACGCTTTGCGTAATGCTGCTTGACTATCAGTATTTGTTTGCCCATGCCAACCAATTGGCTGATTATTTCCTGCTATATTAGAACCACCATACGACCATGTCCCTAAACTAATTCGAGAAACCTTTACGCCAGTTCGTCCTAAAGCTGCGTATTCCATTTTAATCCTTTTATTGAAGGAAGAAAGTTACGGAAACTCCATCCTTATTATGTCACCACGATTTCAAATTATCGATATTGGCCACCGGGGATTTTCATTGGATCGAGCCTTGTCTGAATTGGAAACAGATGTAAGTGCTTGTATTTTTAACGGTAAAACGCGTGCCATAAAAATTATCCATGGGCATGGTACAGGTGCGCTCAAGCGTGGCGTACGAGAATGGTGTAAAAGCCAAGAAGGTCGTTTCCAGGCCGTAATTCAGGGAGAAAGTTATGATTTGTTTGATCCGCTTTCAGCTAGTATGCGAGCCGATTGTGGGTCACCGCACGACCCTGATTTGGGCCGAAAGAATAGTGCTATCACCTATATTTGGCTCTGGTAAGTTGAAGTGATGTTTACTTTCCTGTAAATTCCAGAGTAGCTATGTTAGATAACAAAAACAAATATGATCATTTATTTCAAAATGTTATACCCGATTCCATTGTGGGTATCCGAATATTCGGAATGGATGACAACTTTTCTAAACCACAAAAATATAATGATGTTACAAACCGAGAGAATGGAATCTGGGAGGATCTTTTTATCAATATTGCACCACTTATTGATCAGTATGTTTCTAGAGAATATTTACTTGGGATGCGTGCCCTACCAATCCCAACAGATCGATTCCCGGAGTTTGATGCAATATCACCACTCATTGAAAATTCAACGGATTGGCAATTGATTCCAGTTGCAGGGTTTTTAACAGAGAAATTGTTTTTTGATTTAAATACTAGCCGAAAATTTCCTGTTACAGACATCATTCGAAAGTCCCCTCGTTTTGAAGAAAAATATGCCGGGGAAAATATCCGCAATGATACGGGCTATACGCCCGAACCTGATATATTTCATGATATCCAAGGGCATGTACCATTTCTGATG
>PAIR01000010.1 GCA_002704905.1 Fidelibacterota bacterium | reverse complement strand
ACCAATAAGGTAATCCACTGAGTTCATAATAAATACATGGTTTTCAGGAGAGCGACCTCCGCCCTGGTCTGCCATAAAATCAGAATCACCGACCAGTACTACTTGACTCATAATTCCATTCTCATTCATTTTTTCAGATCGGGCACTCAATACCTTATCCGATTGATTGAACATTCGAATAAATGGGTTTTGTTTTGGATCAGGGTTTAAATTATAATTTCCNCGCATCTCTCCTGATTGATCCGAAGTAAAAAATAATGGTACAAAATTTACATTTCCAATAGATGCAGAATCTTGGGTGATTTCACTGGCAAATACCAATTGAATTTGTTCTAAACCNGATACAATNGCTTCCTTTNCATTGAAAGATCTNATAACTGGTAGTAGTGGGTATTCCATGGGCACATTCATGCGTATAGGTCCCATCTGCTGTTGTACATTGACNCGACCGCAAATTTTATCCGTCACCAGGTTTTCTACAATAGACAATCCATAATCTTCGATCAAATCAAAAATGTTAGACTGAATAGGAAATGCNTGTTGGATTTGNAGATTTGTTTTNATTCTATTCTGGGTTAGAAACAAATTTCCACCCCGTTTAAGATAAGANGACAGATTATTATATTCATNAGTCGAAAGTGAATCAGNAACNCCACTCATAAGCATGGCTGTGACATCTGTAGGAACTGCTTCACTGAGATTAACAGNACGAACAGTATAGCGCTGGCCNAGCAGGTTTTGGATATTAGTAAANTGGCTNGTCTGTCCTTCGAATTGTGCNATACCTACTGTTGGTTTATTNGTTTCAACTAATTTTTTNATCTTAGATGTAATCTCATATTCTANNCCAGTGGTTGTTTGAATCACNGGAAGCACTTCTTTNTTATCCNCAAATNAAATGACCATTCCCATAAGCACNCGTTTCACTTCCATTTTATCATTTTCAACCACCTGCATTTGNACTGGCATGATACCTGCCTTCTGNGCTTCCTGTTCAATATCCTTATCATCTTCNGGACGGAAAAATTCGAAACGAATATTTCCATCAGATAGGGCTTCGTANTCTTCAAGAATATCCTGTAAATACCGGCGNTTGTTGGCATATTCTCCNGGAAGATCATCGGAAAAATACACTTTCATTATGAGTAGATCATCTACCNGCTTTACNACTGATTCACTTGANATNGACANNGAGTACATATCATTATCAGTNANATCCCATCTAAAGAACTTNTTATTGGATATACCATTNAATAGAAATAGGATTATAAAAAGNAGAACACCCGGTAANAAAACTGATTTTTTTAGNTCAATATTTTTNAATCTATCCATTNTTATTTCCACCTCCGAACTTCCAANGTTTTTATNGTNAGAAAGATGAAAAATCCAATCATGGAGAAAAAGTAGATGAGGTTTCTAGAATCAATTACTCCCCNTGAAATATTGGAAAGATGATAATCCACTGCTAGTAATTGAACCANTCCCGCTATTGAATGNGGAACAAATACCAAGGTTTTATCCAACATGTAAAATACCAAAACCAAAAAAACNCCAATGATGAATGCTACAACCTGATTCTCTGTAACNCTACTAGCATANGTACCAATNGCAGTGAANGTTGCACCCATCAATGCCAATCCTAAGTAACCACTAAAAATGGCNCCAAAATCAACATTCGTNCCAACCGATACTAATGTGAAAAAGTGGATNGATGTTGCAGCCAANCCCAANAGNATTAAACAAAATCCNGCAAGGAATTTTCCCAACACAAATTCATAAGTNTTTAGTGGTAAAGTGGAAATGGTTTCCATGGTNCCAATATTATTTTCACGGGCAATAAGACCCATTGATACTGCAGGAATGAAAAACAGGTAAACTAGNGGTATNATATCAAATAANACTCGAAGATCCGATTGACCAAAAAGGAAAAATGTATTCGTAAAAAAATATCCGCTNACTACGGCAAAAATCACTAAGAAAATATAGGCCATTGGACTATTGAAATAACNCTGCATTTCTCTACGGAAGATAGTGCGAATGTTAAGCATTTCCACCTCCTTCAGTAGTCAGGTCTCTAAAAATATCTTCCAAATTTGTGGTATGCGGATTCATTTTTAAAATGGACCAGTTATTATCNACAGCNTAGGAAAATAAATCTTCNCGAGGATCNTGATCTTTNCCATATTCAAATTGTACCTGCTGTACCGTATTGGTTTCATTNATTGAAATAAATTTNACACTAGGTAGTTTCGCCTGNATGTGTTCCACCGATTCAGNACTAGCACCNTTNATTTCCATATTCAATAANACATTTCCCTTAAAATTACTCATGAGTTCGTCACTGGTNCCATTAGCCACAATTTCACCTTTNTTAATAATAATAATCCGATCTACTGTGGCTTGAATTTCCTGAAGGATATGACTAGACATAAAGACCAGTTTTTCTTTTCCCAAAGATTTAATTAGNCCACGTATTTCAACAATCTGATTTGGGTCTAACCCGGTCACCGGTTCATCTAAAATCAATATCTTAGGNTCATGAATCATAGCTGCTGCCAAACCAATCCTTTGTTTGTATCCNTTGGAGCAATCAGAAATANTTTTATGNACCACTCCCTGCAGACCNCATTGNTCTACAATTCGGGCAAGNGCNTCCTTAAAAGCACGACCGGTAATTTTACGAATCCCTGCAAGAAATTCGAGATATTCATAGACNCGCATTTCAGAATACANTGGATTTAATTCAGGNAGGTAGCCAATTTGTTTNTGAATNTCATGAGTATNATTNATGATATTCATCTCATTAACCTCTATNGATCCAGTTGTAGGNACTAGGTAGCCAGTCATCATTTTTANNGTNGTTGTTTTACCCGCACCATTGGCNCCNAGAAAGCCNACAATTTCTCCATCCTTTATNTCAAAAGAAATGGATCNNACTGCTTCAACTNNACCATAATTTTTAGATAAATCCGTGACTTTTATCACCGGTTTNTNNCCTCCTTNATTTGATTNNTCATTTGATTTATTAAAANAANNAACGATTTAAATACAATAAATCTATCTAAAAAGTTCCGGCGAAATTATAAANAAGANAAAGAAATAACAATCCGTGTNATTAAATAGATTGTAGAGTTAANNCTTTAATNATTTTTGTGTGGNTNGGCNANGAACCGCAGCAAGAACCAATAATCTTAGGTTTCATTTTCAGATATTTNNNAATTATNTTTTCGAAATAATNTNTATCCACTTTCNTTNNAATCTCACCATCTGGCTCNGGTTCANTAATNCCTAAATTAGGNTATACNCCCCATGCAGANCCCCAATCATCAATCATNAATTGTAANGTNTGATCTGTTTTTTCAATCGTATTGCAGTTTAGCATAAGGCAGTCAATTTGATTTTCAGCCAATTTATAAACGTCTTTCNTGGNNTGNCCTGATAAAAGATGNCNTTTATCNTTCACAATAAGGCTTAACCAAATTTTAGAACCAATATTTTTTACAGTATTTANTGCAATTTCTATTTCATCCAAATGGCCCATAGTTTCAAATAGAATAACATCTACACCAGCATCTACAAACCAATTAACATTTTCACCATAAGTGTCTTCGGCAATCCCACGTCCAGGAAATAATGATGGTTCATAGCAATCTTCAATGGAGGTTATGGAACCACCAACGATTTTTGGACTTGCATCACGGGCCAATTCCACAGCAGCCATCAAGCTTGATCTTGCCCTTTCCTGTGCTCTTTTTGGTGAATATCCTGCTTTACGGTAAGTCCACGTTGTGGTGCGGAACGTATTAGTGCCAATTATATCTGCACCAGCAGAAACATAATCTCGGTGCACAGCACTAACAATTTCAGGGTCAGTTATATTCGCTTCTGCAGACCATAAAGGTAATGGTAATTTTAATCCGCGATCCTTGAGTACTGTCCCCATGGCACCGTCCATAATTAAGGGTTTATGTGCCATAAGTATCCTTGCCTTTCTATTGATTCAAATACAAATAATCCAAAGTTAGTTGGGCTAGAGATTTCATGCCATATNTCAAATTTCGCTCATCGGCAAAAAAATAAGGNGAATGATTTGAATANGCTATAGANGGATCTTCCGCNACNCCATTAAAAAAATATAAACCCGGNGCATGATCTGTGAANAATGGAAAATCCTCNGCACCTGTTACAAAGGGTCTTACCATTACATTTTCATCCCCATATACACGGCGAAGCGACGGTAACATTTGCTCTGTAAGAGGTGGATCATTGTAGGTTACTTTTGCAATATTGCTGAATATTTCTAGTTTCGCTTTCGCACCAGATGCAGCTGCAATCATTTCTACCTTATCTTGGATACTTTTATGAATTTGTTGACGAATATCTTCTTCAAATGTCCGGATGGTTCCTTCCATGACTACCTCTTCCGGAATAATATTGTTACGAATACCTCCATGAATCGAACCAACCGTTACAATGGCAGGAACTGCTGTAATATCAACTTCACGTGCAATGATCGTTTGAAGAGACATAATAATTTGGGATGAAACAACAATCGGATCCACACCGCCCCAAGGTTTGGCTCCATGGGTTTGAACACCAGTTACAGTAATACGCATCCGCTCTGCTGCAGCCATGATCGGTCCGGAACGATATTGAGCTGTACCTATTAAACCAGGCCAGGCATGAAGTCCAAAGATAGCATCAACCTTTGGATTATCCATTACACCTTCTTCAACCATATAAGTGGCACCCCCTTTTTCGCCCAACGGAGCACCTTCTTCTGCCGGTTGAAAAATAAATTTAACCGATCCAGGTAGTTCATCTTTCATACTGGCCAAAATCTCTGCTGCACCCATAAGGCCTGCAACATGATTATCATGGCCGCAGGCATGCATAACATCCACTTCCTTATCCTGATAAACACCTTTGGCTTTAGATGCGAATGGAAGATCTACCTTCTCTTTTACAGGCAAACCATCCATATCAGCACGTAATGCAACAACCTTGCCAGGTTTTCCTCCTTTTAGAAGGCCAACCACACCAGTGTGGGCCACACCAGTTTTAACTTCCAATCCAAGTGAGCGTAAATGATTAGCCACTTTTTCTGCTGTCCGAAATTCTCGATTAGAAAGTTCAGGATTTTCATGGAAATCCCGGCGCCATTCAATTACTTTTCTTTCAAGTTGATCTGCCATTTGATCAACCTGATCATTGAGAAATTCTGGCGTTTGTCCAAAAAGACAAGAGAGGGCTATAACCCCTATAATCATGCTTTTCATTGATATCTTTCTATTAATATTTTGTTAAATCTCCATCACGACGTTTGGCCTTTTTAACCATATTCTCAACATCTTTCAAGAGCTGTTTGGCATCATAAACAATACCATCTTTGATAGTATATTTTACACCTCCTACCCGAACAACTTCATTGTCTTCGTTGATTTTAACAGCTCCTGTTCCATATAGAACTTTCATATTTGCTAATGGATTTTCATCCACAATGACCAGATCTGCCAACAATCCTGCCTTGACCATACCAAATTCAACAGGTGTGCCTAATGGTTTATGCAATGTTTCGGCCCCATGAAGTGTTGCGGCGCGGATAACTTCCAATGGGTGAAATCCTGCCTCCTGCAGTAATTCTAATTCTTCAATATAACCAAATCCATACAATTTATAAATAAACCCGCTGTCAGAACCGGTTGTTACACGCCCACCAGCATTTTTATATTCATTTAAAAATTGCATCCAAACCTGATAGAATTTTTTCCAAGCAATTTCATCACGAGTGGTCCAATCAAACCAATAGGATCCATGAGCCTCACGGCTGGGAGTATAAAAATCCCATTGGGATGGTAATGTATAAATATTATGCCAATCTGCATTCCGTGCCATCATCACGTCGCGGCCTGCTGCATATATGGTCATCGTTGGATCCATGGTCATATCTAATTCAATCAGTTCCTTTTTCAAGGCTTCCCATTTTTTACCATTCGGTTTTACTAAACTCCATTGACGAGCTACTTGACCAAATCTATGCTGCTCATTGCTGTAATTCATATCAACGGGCCAGGGTTGAACATCGTTATTTTCATACATTGATTCGAAAAGTCCATAATAATGGGTTTGTGTACCTAATCCGAGCCGTGCCGCATCAATCGTGTTCATTCGAGCTACACCGGTTTGAGCTAAATGGGCTGTAGTCCCTAAATTTTGTTTTATTGCCTCATCAATCAAAGCAGCCATTATCCGTGGTTCGTAAGAGCCAAGTTTGAGCCCATCCACACCTTTTTTTGCTGCATACTTTACCCATTTTCGTGCAGTTTCAGGATCTTTAATTGATCCTCCTTTCCAGTCCTTTCCTTGTCCTGGCCTTTGATAGGCCCAGATACGTGGAGCCGTAATTTCATTTTTGGATGAACGCTCTTTTTCACTGAGACTAAATTCTAGGGAACTGAGTCCTACACCGCGAACGGTCGTAACGCCATGTGCAAGCCAAAGTTTATAAACATATTCTGTTTCAGGTGCCTTCTGAACGCTGCCAGCATGTGTGTGCATATCGATGAAGCCGGGCAGGACGTATGAACCATGAGCGTCAATTTCAAAATCCCCTGCTTTAGGGCGTCGTTTTTCATTGATAGCTACGCCAGGATAACCAACACCGCTAACCGAGGTGATCTTATTTCCCTCAATAACAATATCGACCGGTCCCCTTGGGGGAGCGCCCGAGCCGTCAATAACGGTAGCACCGCGAATTACTAATCTTTTGAATGGTCCATCTCCTTCAGCTCGCTCCGGGCCTGGTAGAATTGATTTCGGTTTATCCTGTCCAAATATAAAAGCGATTAAAATAGAAAAAACAATAGATATCCGGAATAGATCCCTCATAATAACTCCTCATTTATTAATGAGATTCCCTCCTCAAGAGAATCAAAAAAAGCCCTTTAATATAATCACACCATGAGTGACAATTCATCAATCCTTTTCATGTATTGTTCATAAGTATCTAGTCTTCCCCTTTTTTCAGCACCTGAAGCATAAATTTTTATTTTTTTTATTAACATATTTAATATGGATTGATGCTGATCCAAAGTGAAATCAAATTCGATTAATTTCTCTAATACCTGAATATGGTATTTCTCAATTCCTTTATCTACAGATGATAGTTGATCTTTATGGCCACCATATTTTTTTATTAATGGTTCATTTAAATAAAGAATGGGACACTTAGAAGTGATCCGTAACCAAAGATCATAATCTTCGCAAACGGTAAGCATTTCATCAAATCCATTCATTTCGGTAAGAAGAGATTTCTGGCATAATACAGTGGATGGCGAAATTCGGCATTTGTCAAGACATTGATTAAAAATATAACCGCCAAATTTCTGATGATCCTTTTTTTGGTTCAATTTTTTTCCATTTCGAATCCAAATTTCATCAGTATGACAAAATTTTAATTCTTTATCTTTATTCAGTGCATTTACCTGTTCTTCCAGTTTATTATTAATCCATTCATCATCAGAGTCCAGAAAAGCGATCCAGTTAGATCTTGCTGATCTGATCCCAGTATTACGAGCACTACTTACACCATTATTGGATTGGTTAATATATTTTATTTGAGGGTATCTAGATTGAACCCAATCACCTGTTCTATCAGTGGACCCATCATCCACGATAAGAATTTCTGTTACTTTTATTGTTTGGTTTAGCACCGATTCAATGGCCCGACTCAAGGTACGACGCCGATTATAAGTCGGAATAATAACCGATATTGAAAAAGAATTATCCAAATAAAGACTGCGGATATTTTCCGCCATTCACCAACTTTTGAATTTCATCCATTACGTAGGCTTTGTCTTGTTTATAGGTTACCCCAAACCAAGATGCAGAGCTGCTCAAGATGTGGACATTAACTTGGTCATCTTGAATCAATTCATTTACTACTGATGGAATTAAATATTCACTTTTTAATTCGGATCCCTGAGCTTTCAAAAAGTTTACAAATTTTTCTTCTAAATAATTGAATAAAACAGGTGTAAAACCCCACATATTCATGGAAACTGGTTCACTGCCATTCAGTTGAACATCTCGATTAGATGAAATTCCATCTTCAGATTTTTCAAGGTTCTCTGTTTCGATAACCGTTTCTAATTTCCCATCCATTACAGTGCACAATCCTCGTGTAACACCACCAAAAATAGAGAGTGTATTTTCAAGTTGAAAGGTAACCATACTGAATTGGTTCGCCCCATTTCGATAATAGTCTGATAGCTTTTTAAAGGACTCCCTGCCATAGAAATCATCACCATTAATGGCGGCAAATGGCTCATTAATCAAGTTTTTTGCAGCAAGAATAGCCTGTCCTGTACCCCACGGCTTTTCGCGACCTTCAGGACAAGAAAATCCACTCGGCAGTTCATTAATATCCTGAAAAGCAAATTCTACCTGAATCCTTCCTGCATATTTATCAGTTACTTGGGATTTAAATTGATCCTCGAAATCTTTTC
>PAIR01000009.1 GCA_002704905.1 Fidelibacterota bacterium | reverse complement strand
GGAGTAACCTTAGATCAATTTGCAGAACAGGTGCCATCAATCGTAGGTGGCTCTGCTGATTTGGAGCCATCAAACTATACTGGTAATTTTGCAGAAACTTACGGCGATTTTAATAGAGAAAACCGATCAGGAAGAAATCTTGCTTTTGGCGTAAGAGAATTTCCTATGGCAGCAGCAATGAATGGGATTGCTCTCCATGGGGGACTGATCCCATTTGGTGGTACGTTTCTGGTCTTTGCTGATTATGAACGGCCAGCCCTTCGTTTGGGCGCAATTCAAAACTGCCGTGTAATTCACGAATTCACTCATGATTCTTTTTGGGTGGGAGAGGATGGCCCAACGCATCAGCCAATTGAGCATGCGATGGCTCTGCGGGCTATCCCAAATTTTAATGTGTTTCGCCCTGCTGATGCGAAAGAAACTGCAGCCTGTTTTAAAATTGCTATAGATCAAAATAAAACCCCTAGTGCTTTGCTACTTACTAGACAAAGCGTTCTCGCCCTAGAGTTGGATATGAATTCTATTGTTCAAGGTGTATCAAAGGGAGCTTATGTAGTTTTTGAATGTGAAAAACCAGAATTAATTTTTATTGCTACTGGATCGGAAGTTGGACTAGCTATAGAAGTAGCTAATGCTATGATTGATAAACGAGTACAGGTGGTTAGCATGCCATGTTGGGAAATTTTTGAAAAACAATCGAATGAATATAAACACTCACTAATACCAAATCGTGGAGTTTTGAAAATTTCATTAGAAGCTGGTATTACTATGGGTTGGGATAAATATATTGGCCCGAGCGGATTATCAATTGGGATTAACCATTTTGGAGCTTCAGCTCCAGGCAAGGACTTGGCTATAGAATTTGGATTTACAGCTGATCAGGTAGAAGACAAGATTAGGAAGCATTTAAAAAAATTAAATTAATACAAAAATGAAAATACATCTAGCAACAGATCATGCAGGATTAGATCTTAAAAATACTATTCGTGATTTTTTGATTGAACAAGGGCACGAAGTAAAAGATCATGGTTCTCATGACTTTGATCCACTTGATGATTATCCGGATTTTATTTTTCCATGTGCAAAAGCGGTAGCAGCAGACACTGAAAGCCGAGGAATTATTTTAGGGGGATCTGGGCAGGGAGAAGCTATGGCTGCAAATCGAGTGAAAGGCGTCCGTGCAGCCGTTTATTACAATGGTCCAGAAGAAATTGTAAAATTATCTCGGCAACATAATGATGCGAATATTTTATCCTTAGGTGCACGTTTTATGAAAGAAAATGAAATTTATGAAGTGATTAACTTGTGGTTAGTTGAACCATTTGGCGGTGGTCGTCACCAACGTAGGATTGAAAAACTAGATCAGTAATCTCTATTTATTTTCTTCTTGGATGATTCTCTTATAATCCTCTTTAGTATTCATATTAGAAAATTCTTTTTTATATTCATTCATATTCAAATAGTGAGTATTAATTGATCTAAGCATGCTTTGCATACTTAATTCGCCAGATTTTATTTGATGGATGATTTTGAATTTTATTTGTTTGTTATAAAAAGCAGAAATAGGTTGAGGTTGGTTGTACACCATAGGGACAATACTATCCGCACTATGTTTTCCAAATGTCCAGATTTTGTTGATTACTTCGGTGCTCATTAATGGAAGATCGCAGGATAACATAAAATTCCACTCAGAATCAGTTTCTTGAATAGCAGAGTATAGCCCATTGATCGGTGACTGAATGTCAATGGTATCACGAATAAAAGAATATTCTATTTCATTCGGATTTGATTTACCTACAATGAACCTATTTTTAAAATTACTACAAATGTTCCAAGCATGTTCAATCATTCTGGAACCATTAACTTTAGCTTTCCATTTTGGGGAACCGAATCGGCGACTATTTCCACCGATCAAAATATAGGCATTTGCTGGAATTATTGTAGACTGATTCATGCGAAGATGTAGTTAATATTCAACTTACTAATTTACGGATTATGTGACTTAATGAATTATGGATTTGTAATAGATAACCGGTTGTGCATTGGATGCCATGCCTGTACTGTAGCTTGTAAAAGTGAACATGATGTGCCTATTGGTGTGAATCGCACTCATGTAAAATATATAGAAAAAGGTGAGTTCCCTAAATCTAGCCGAGAATTTTCAGTCCATCGTTGCAACCATTGTGCTGATGCACCCTGCGTAGAAATTTGTCCAACAACAGCTCTTTATGATAGGGCAGATGGCATAGTTGATTTTGATAATGACCGTTGTATAGGTTGTAAAGCCTGTATGCAGGCTTGTCCCTACGATGCTCTNTATATTGACCCTGAAACAAATACAGCAGCTAAGTGTAATTATTGTGCACACAAAGTGGATCATGGATACGAGCCAGCTTGTGTAATCGTTTGTCCAGTTGAAGCCATTATTTCTGGTGATTTAGAAGATTCNAANTCTAATATAGCACAATTAGTAGCCAATGAAGATACAATGACGCGAAGACCAGAAAAAATGACGGATCCCAATTTATATTATATAAATGGAANTACTGAAATGTTAAACCCTNCAGCTACAGAAAGAGATTCTGATTATTTATGGTCTGAACAATCTAAGGGTGTAGGACATTATGCNAAATTTGCTGAANAACGTGTAGCNGAATCTGATACTCAGAATCTTTTAGTCCAACTTGCTATGGAGAATTCTGCTAGGACAGGAAAACCTATTGATAAACGTGCAATTGATAATGTTGCAAAGGAAATTCAAAAAGATACNGATCAAAATAAATCTCGCCGTGTATATGACACCCCAAGTAAAGGTGTCTTATGGGGTTGGGAAGTACCGATCTATGTATTNACAAAAGCAATTGCCACGGGAACATTTCTTATGATGGCAATTTGGAGTATTTTCCTAGGAGAATTAGATTCAACATCGGAAATAAAGGGGTTGATTATTTCATTAGTTTTTATGGGTATTACAGGTGGTTTGCTTATTAAAGATCTCGATCGACCCGACCGATTTTTATATATATTATTAAGACCTCAATGGAAATCGTGGCTTGTTCGTGGAGCATATATCATCACAGTATTTGGTGCACTAGTTACATTAAAACTAATCTTTAGCCTTTATAGCATGAGTATGGATTTTATATGGATACTTGGTTCAGCTTTTGCAGTACTAGGTGCAATATATACAGCATTTCTTTTTGGTCAGGCTAAGGCCAGAGATCTTTGGCAATCACCTTGGATTTCTTCCATACACATGTTAGTTCATGCAGTCATGGCTGGTTGTGTTGTTATGATAATAATTGTTCCAGAAACAATAGGATGGATATCAAANGTATTATTNTGGAGTATCGGGACGAATATATTTCTAATAACAAAAGAAGTTTTATTTTCAAATAATACACCTGATTCAAAACGAGCAATCCAAATGATGACTAGAGGATATTATTCAAAATATTTCTGGATCGGTGCCNTAACTGGTTTAATTGCCCCCTTGTTTTTTATATTATCTGACTCAGGAAACCTAATGTTTTTGGGTGGTTTAATGGTATTGGTTAGCATTTATTTAACAGAATTTGTACGCATCCGTGTACCCCAAATGATACCACTNAGTTAAATATGAAACGCAGTTGGATCGAAACATTCTCAGAATCTATCGGGCTCATTCCCAAAATATCAGATCGTCCGGATTGGTCAGAATTTGTTATGGAAGAACCTCGCGAACTCTATAAATATCCTGACCCAAGCGAATGGGATGATTTCACTGAATTGGACCCCTTAGCCTGGCCTGAGAAAAAGGAGCGGCATTATTCCATCGTACCCACAACATGTTTTAATTGTGAATCGGCCTGTGGACTATTGGCCTATGTAGATAAAGATTCAAATCAAGTTCGGAAGTTTGAGGGGAACCCTCACCATCCTGGGAGTCGAGGTAGGAATTGCGCCAAAGGCCCGGCTACAATCAATCAGATTAATGATACGGAGCGTATCCTTTATCCATTGAAACGCGTTGGAGAACGAGGTGAAGGAAAATGGGAACGTATTTCTTGGGATCAGGCTTTAGGAGAAATTTCAGAAAAAATTGCTACATCCATCAGAAAAAGGAAAGATGGCGTAGTCTATCATGTCGGACGTCCAGGCCATGAAGGATATGCGGAGCGTGTCTTGAAAGCATGGGGAGTGGATGGACATAATTCTCACACCAATATTTGTTCTGCTGGCGCACGGACAGGCTATGCGCTTTGGCATAAATATGATCGCCCAAGTCCCGATCACACCAATGCAAAAGTTATTTTATTAGCATCATCTCATTTAGAAACTGGCCACTATTTCAATCCACATGCCCAGCGAATCATGGAAGGAATGATGAAAGGTGCAAAGCTGATTGTCATGGATCCGCGTCTTTCCAATACTGCCTCAATGGCAGACGAATGGATGCCTACTTATCCAGGATCTGAAACGGCTGTTTATATGGCAATGGCTAAAATTATTTTGGATGAACAATTGTACGATCGCCATTATTTAGAAAATTGGGTGAACTGGGATGAGTATATGAAGAAACTCCATCCAAATGATCCGATTAAATTTGATCAATTCATCCAGCGGTTGAGTGAAGAATGGAAGGAATACACGCCAGAATTTGCTGCAGAAGAAGCCCAGATAGATGCAGATCAAATTATTCGTGTGGCTCGGATGATAGGAAAAGCAGGCAGTAAATTATCCACCCATGTTTGGCGCGGCGCATCTATTGGTAATTTAGGTGGTTGGCAAGTTGCACGTGCACTGCATTTATTAAATGTCTTAACTGGGTCGGTTGGGACAGAGGGTGGAACATCCCCTAGCGCTTGGAATAAATTTCATCCGGAATTTTTTGATTCACCTCCAGGGCCTGACGCGTGGAATGAATTAAACTGGCCCAAAGAATATACCTTGGCCCATTATGAAATGAGCCAGATTTTACCCCATCTAATTAAGGATGGNCGTGGGACCCTAGATGTGTATTTTACCCGTGTATTTAATCCGGTGTGGACTTATCCNGATGGATTCAGTTGGATCGAAATGTTATCCGATATAGAAAAAGTTGGATGTCANATTGCACTNACACCTACCTGGAATGAGACAGCATTTTTTGCCGATTATGTNCTTCCTATGGGTCATGCTTCAGAACGTCATGACATCAATTCATACGAAACACAGGCGGGGGTCTGGATTGCTTTTCGCCAGCCCGTACTGCGGGAAAAAGCCAGGCGAGATGGAAAAGAAGTTGAATTTACCTATGAAGTCAATCCAGGGGAAGTATGGGAAGAAGATGAATTTTGGATAGAACTTTCATGGAGGATAGATCAGGATGGGGATTTAGGGATCAGAAAGCATTTTATGAGCCCTTATCGAGATGGTAAAAAAATTAACATAGATGAGTATTATCAATANATTTTTGATCATACTAGAGGTTTGACAGAAGTGGCGGAAAAAGAAGGCCTCACTGCTTTAGAATACATGCGNAAGTATGGTGCTTTTATGGTAGATGATGANNTATATAAAAATAATGAAAAAGAAATTGAAGCTGGNGNATTAGTTAAACCTAANGGTCAAATTGAAAAGGATGGAGNTATTNTNGGTTTACANGTTAATGGAAAGAATTACTCTGGATTNCCNACTCCATCTAAACGGCAGGAGATTTATTCTCAGACGATAGTAGATTTTGGTTATCCGGAGCATGCCACTCCAGGATATCGAATTAAAAGTCATGTTCATTTTGATTCAATGGATCCGAAAAAAAATGAATGCGTTTTGCTTCCCAATTTCAGGTTGCCCACTCATATCCATTCCAGATCTGCTAATGCGAAATGGCTCACGGAGATTGCTCACCGTAATCCCATCTGGATCCATACTAAAGATGCGAAACGCTTGGAGATAGAAAATGGTGATTTACTTAAAATCACCACAGAGATTGGCTGGTTTGTGGATAAAGTTTGGGTAACTGAGGCTATTAAACCTGGAGTGGTGGCTTGTTCTCACCATATTGGAAGGTGGCGTCGCCAACAGGATGAAGGCAACCGTTTTATGACAAACACTGTAGATATCCAGAATATTGGCAACGGACAGTGGAAGATGAAAACGGTCAGCGGGATTGAACCATGGAAAACTGGTGATCCAGATACCAATCGTATTTGGTGGCGTGACGGCGGAGTTCATCAGAATATAACGCATGCAACAAATCCTGATCCAATATCTGGCGCCCACTGTTGGCTACAAAAAGTGAGCATCTCAAAACCAAAGGCAGATGAGAAATACGGTGACATTTGCGTTGATACAAATAAATCCTTTGAGCATTTTAAAAAGTGGAATGAATGGGCAAAGGAAAGAGAGACTCACCCTGATGGCTTACGACGACCACTTTGGATGGGAAGACCTTTAACACCTCAAAAGAATAAGTTTTATCTAGACAAGTAAGTAGAATAAATTTANCCGAATTCTTTAGCCGAATCACCTAAGTTTTAATTCAAAATAGGGTGACAGGCCGGTACGGTCTTGNGGGAAACATCAAGATTTGCTCCCGATCCCCGNAATTNTCGGGGTGACTTGGAATNAGAATGAGACACTTAAAACATATCCGTNCACCCATGGATCGCAGTCCTATGTCTGCTTCGTCCCAGATCGTTGATCGTCACGGTCGTAATTTCAATTACCTTCGACTGGCTGTAAACGAATACTGCAATCTTCGCTGCATTTATTGCATGCCAGAAGAAGGAGTCCCCTTTAGACAAAAGATTCAACTCCTTTCTACATCTGAGATTAAACGACTTCTTTCAATCTCTGCCCAAATTGGAGTTTCGAAGATTCGTTTCACAGGTGGGGAGCCACTATTGAGGAAGGATATACCGGAATTAGTGGATTATGTTCAAAATCTAAGTGGTGTTGAGTCCGTTCAATTGACCACGAATGGTGTATTGCTTGATCAATATATTAATGACCTTGAGGATTCTGGCCTGTCCGGAATAAATATCAGTTTGGACACATTGAGATCNGAACGGTTCAAAGCCATAACACGTCGAGATGGATTAGATCGTGTTCTGGGAAATATCCAATTGGCCATTAAGTCTAAGATTCCATCAGTTAAGATAAATGTGGTGGCCATGCGGAATTTAAACCATGATGAATTACTAGAATTTGCCAACTTGACTTTGGATCACGAAATCACAGTTCGGTTTATTGAACTGATGCCATTTGATTCACACCAGATCTGGAAAACTGGCAAATTTTATAGAGCTGAACATATTGTAGAAGAACTTCATTCCAAAATCGATCAACTACGATCAGTAGATGGGTCCAGCACAGAGCATTATATTTTTCAGATGCAAAAGGCTAAAGGAAAAATCGCCGTCATTCCGGCTTATTCTAGAAACTTGTGTGGAGCCTGCAATCGCATCCGAATTACCGCCGATGGGAAATTATTGAACTGCCTGTATAGCCAGGAAGAAACCAATCTGCGGGATGCCATGCGAAAGGGTGAATCTGACAAAGAAATCAAAACTATGATTCAAAGAACATTTCTAAATAAACATGTTGATGGCTGGGCTGCACAACAGCATAATGGGGCCCACCGGAAATCTATGACCCAAATTGGGGGATAAATTATGAGTAAATTTTCACATTTAGACGAATCGGGGAATGCCAGTATGGTTGATGTGACTGACAAAGTTTCCACCGCAAGAATTGCCAGAGCAGAAAGCAAAATCACTATGAAGTCGGAAACCATTTCTGCGATTCAGGATAATTCGCTACCGAAAGGGAATGTATTGACCACGGCAAAAATTGCTGGTATCCAAGCTGCTAAAAAAACTGCAGAAATGATCCCCATGTGTCACCAATTGAATCTGTCATTTATTGATATTGAATTTGAGATAATGTCCGATTTTATTTTGATCCTATCCACGGTAAAAACGAAAGAAGCCACAGGCGTAGAGATGGAAGCCCTGTCAGCCGTGTCCGGTGCTGCGCTCACCATTTATGACATGTGCAAAGCGGTGGATAAAACCATGGAAATCGGTGGAATCAAATTGGTAAAAAAAGTTGGCGGCAAATCAGACCATTCATTGGAATACAGACCCAGAGTTGGTGTCATCACACTAAGTGACGGAGTGGCCGCCGGTAAATCGGAAGATAAATCTGGTGTTATTTTAAGGAGTGGATTTAAAGATGCGGGATGTGATGTGCCCAATCAAGTCGTTATTGAAGATGGGTCCGATCAATTTGTTCCGATCATTCTTCAATGGATTGATTCTGGTATAGAACTGATTCTGACTACAGGTGGTACAGGATTGGGGCCACGGGATTTAACCATCCAAACAGTGAATCAAATTTTTGATTCCAAATTGCCTGGAATCGAACAGGCGCTCCATGCCTATGGACGTGGAAAGGTGAAAACGGCAATGCTGTCACGATTGACGGCTGGTGTTGTGAATGGTGCCATCGTCATTTGTCTTCCAGGAAGTCCNGGGGCGGCGAAGGATGCTCTCCAAGTATTGATTCCAACTATATTTCATTCATACCATATGATAAAGGGTGAAAGGCATTAGGTGGAGTATTTACTTCCAATTCTTTTCTTCGTAATTGCATTTATTTATTCTTCAGTAGGATTAGGAGGTGCATCTTCTTATACGGCAATCATGGCAATTATGGGAATAAGTTATCAGATTATTCCAACTACATCTTTGGCATTAAATATTGTAGTTACTTTTTTTGGCACGATCAATTATTGGCGTAATGGTCATGGCCAAATAAAATTGGTTGGACCATTCCTCCTTGCATCTACACCTATGGCATATATGGCAGGATCGCTGGATTTAAATGAGTTTGTTTTTCAGACTGTTTTATTAATTACACTAATTTTAGTTGTTATACGAATTTACTTTTTTGACACTTTTACTTTTTCATTTCAATTATCTCAAACAAGAAAATGGATTTTCATTATTCTATTAGGATCAATACTAGGCTTTATTGCCGGTGCCATAGGAATTGGTGGAGGNATTTATCTTATACCTTTAATTATTATTTTTGGCTTGGGATCAGAAAAAGAGGCTGCTGCTGCTGCTGCTACATTTATTTGCGTGAATTCTTTAGTAGGTTTTATTGCGCGATTTAAATCGGGCACTTTTAACCCTGATTTTATTTTACCATTAATTGGTTTTGTGGCTGTTGGAGGGTTTTTAGGTTCATATTATGGATCAAAAAAATATGATGCTAAGAAAATACAAAAAATAATGGGTGGAATAATAATTGTAGCCATCATTTTGTTAACTCGAAAAATGTTATGATATCAGTTAAAGAAGCTAAATCCATAATTCAGGGGAAAATATTCAAATTGGATTCAGAAGTTGTTCCATTAGATAGATCCATGGGTAGAATTATATTTGAAAATGTTGTTGCAACTTTTCCATCACCTCGTTTTAATAATTCAGCTATGGATGGTTTTGCTGTCCGATCATCAGATATAATTGGAGCATCTAAGGGGAATCCAATAACTTTAAAAAATATTGGAATTAGTTCAGCAGGTGTGCCAAGTGATCTAATATTAAATGAAGGCGAATGTATGCAATGTATGACGGGTGCAAAAATACCTTNGGGCTCAGATGCAATTGTTATGGTGGAGCATACTACCGGTTTTTCAGATGATCCAAATGTTCAAATTATGATCGAAGTTCAGCCGGAAAGTCATATTCGTAAAAGGGGAGAAGAAATTCAAAAGGGGGATAAATTAATTAGTAAAGGTACACATATCACGCCTAGTGAGATTGGTATTTGTGCTACATTTGGATATGGAGAATTAAATGTATCAAAAAAACCAAAAATAGCGATTTTTGGCACTGGCAATGAATTAGTAGAACCAGGGNAAAATTTAAAAGAGGGTGAAATATATAATTCAAATCTCTATGTTTTTTCAGATCTAGTTGGAAAGGCTGGCGGAGAAGTTTTGATGCAAGATGTTCTTAAAGATAACAAATNATATCTTGAATCTTTCTTATCTGAAGCTTTGAAATCTTGCGATGTAGTTATCTCTTCAGGAGGTGTTTCCATGGGTCGGTTTGATTATGTGAGAGATGTTTTTATTGATTTGGGTGTAGAGGAGCATTTTTGGAAGGTTGCTCAAAAGCCAGGTANGCCACTTTTTTTTGGTACTGGAAATAAAACTTTGATTATTGGATTACCAGGNAATCCCGTTTCTTCATATATCGGATTTATGATTTGGGTATGGCCCNNCTTGGAAAATATGATGAGTAAAAAAGGATCAAAACCTTTGACCGGAACTTTAACAAAATCCTTCCCTAGAGAGCCGGTGAAAAAACGATTTCTTTTTGGAAATGCATGGATCGAAAACGGTGAATTGGTTTGCTGTCCTGCATCAAAAGTAGGGTCTCATATGCTTACATCTGCTTTGGAAGCCAATAGCATTTTATGCGCCGAACCNGGAGATGGAATTTTAGATGCAGGTGACAAAATTTTGATAAATGTTTTACCNTGGAAGACCATTTCATGATCATTACACCCAAAGAAATGAATGACCAATTGGACGATTTCACCGTGATTGATATTCGCCCTGAAAATCAGCGGATGGAATTCCCTTTGATTGGTTTGGATTCAATTATTTCGAACAATGGTTTACTTCCAGATATGGATGGAAAAAGGGTATTGGTCTGTCAATTTGGGATTGTGACGGAAGGGATNATTCTTGANAANGATTTAGAAAACACCTTCAGTCTTTTAGGAGGTGCCCAGGCATGGNATGAATTNTACCGCGAANAACAGGATTTGAGCCGNTGGTCNAGGCAGACTGTATTGCCNGAAATTGGCATTGAAGGGCAAAAGAAATTATTGAATGCAAATATTGCCATCATCGGCATGGGCGGGCTCGGGTGNCCCATTGCACAATCTTTACTGACATCTGGGGTGGGGCAAGTACATCTCATAGATGGAGATACGGTATCACTCTCTAATCTCCATCGCCAACCATTATACAGCCCCCAAGACGTGGGTAAAAAGAAAGTAAAGGTGGCGCAGGAAAAGTTGTCCAAATTAAACCCTGAAACTGAAATTAAGNTATCAAAGGCATTTTTAGATCAATCTAATGGCCAATCGCTTTTGGATAATTCGGATATAATTATTGATGCCACCGATAATATCAAAACACGGCAATTGATCGACCAATTATCCAAACAATTAAATATCCCCATGGTCTATGGGGGATTGTTTCGATTCGAAGGACAGGTGTCCNTTTTGAACNTGAATGGTAGTCCNGGTTATTCAGAATTATTTNCCGAAACGCCTACCGGCGGAGAAACATGCGAAGATGCAGGCNTTCTAGGAATGCTTCCTGGGATCATTGGTAATATTCAGGCTTTGGAAGCGGTGAAATTGATTGTAGGGATCAAATCAAATTTGGTCGGAAAATTGCTTATCTATGATGGGAAGAACCACAAAACAGAAATCATTCAATTATGATTAAGGTTAAAATAAAATGCTTCTCTCAGGTGAAATATGCTTTGGGAAAAAATGAGATTATTATGGATCTTGAAAATGGATCGACCACAGTAGATCTTGAACAAATGATCCGTGAGCAAGGGAAAGATAAATTGAATGATGTCTCGTTAAGAGTGGCGGTGAATCAAAAATATGTTNAGGACGGGATAGAATTGAAGGATGGTGATGAAGTGGCATTTATCCCACCGGTNCAAGGNGGTTGAATGGTCATTGTTGAAATTATAAATGGACCATTGATTCCATTTNCATCGAATGATGATCGGAANCAGGATGGTGCCGAATTGACCTTTAACGGACGGGTCCGTGATACAGAGCATGANAAAGCAATAGACGCTTTGGAATATGAACAATATCAAGGTATGGCCGAATTGGAACTCACTGAACTGGCGAAGGAAATATGTCAAAAATTTCCTATCAGNGATTTATTTTGNAANCANCGNATGGGNCNNGTTGGCATNGGGGAAANGAGTTTACATGTNTCCATTTGGTCNNANCATAGAAAAGAAGCNATTGAAGNCATGGANTNTTTCATTTTCGAATTGAAAAAACGNGTTCCCATTTGGAAATGGGCTATCCTGTCTGATGGGACAAAAGTCCCTAGTGACTGTGCGCACTGACGAATAATTTGTACTAAATTGGAATCCTAAATGTTAGGATTTTCGAACCAGACCATCGCCGATCTTCTATATTGGGTCACCCGAAAATGGTGGTTGATCGCTGCTTTTGCAATTAGTCTGTTTCTTTTTTATATCCCATCTCCGGCTTCATTATCTCCTGAAGGTCACCGAACCCTCATTATCGTTGTTATTGCACTGATCTTAATCATTGGTGAAGTAATTCCCTTACCTGCAGTGGCAATTTTGATCCTGATTTTGGAAGTAGTATTAGGAATCGACACTCCTAACGGAGTGGCAACATCCTTTATGAGTGATGCTGTATTTTTTATAATGGGGTCACTGATGATGGCTGTGGCCATTGTGAGCCAAGGATTGGACAAACGGTTGGCCTTGGGCATTATCAAGCTTACGGGGAACAAAACCTGGCGGATCGTTTTTGGATTTGTTGCGATATCATCAATTCTATCATCTTTTATTGGTGAACATACCGTGGCTGCCATGATGTTACCGGTGGCACTGACTTTGATTCGGAATACCAGTGATGACCAAAAAACCGTTCAGCGATTATCTACATTACTATTATTTTCTATCGCATACGGTTGTGCCATGGGTTCTATCGGGACACCATCTGGGGGTGGGAGAAATGTGATTATGTTGGGATATATTTCTGAATTTGGTTTGGGCAATATTTCATATTTGGATTGGATCAAGTATGCCTATCCCATGCTTCTTTTAGAAATTCCTATTGCGTCAGGATTACTTTGGATGACTTTTAAACCTGAACAACGGATTTTGGATTCAGCTGTTAGGAAATTGAAAGTCAAGGTCACCAAGGCCGGTAAAGTAACTGGAAATCAGATGATGTCCATTGGTATTTTTGTTTTTGTGTTTCTGGGATGGGTATTTTTGAGCCCATATCTCGGACTGGGTATCATCGCATTGATGGGAGTATTTCTTTATTTGTCCTTTGGCCTTATTGAATGGCAGGATATTAACCGCAATACGAACTGGGGTGTGATTCT
>PAIR01000008.1 GCA_002704905.1 Fidelibacterota bacterium | reverse complement strand
GTATTTCTTCAGTTTTAAGTAAAAAGTTTTCTTTTGTAGGTAAGCCGTCTGGACGGCTATTAAGTATAATTGATTTGTTCATAATAAATCTGAATTTAATTTTTTACAATTTAACCCAAAAAAGTAATACTTTTATTTAATAAATTACTAAAAGAGAATATGATACTAAATAGAAGAAAATTTATAAAAAATTCAATAGCAGTGTTTTCAGCAGGTGCACTAACTCAAAACATTTTTGCTAATGAAATTTTTAAGAAAAAACTAAAAATAGCAATTCAATTATATTCTTTTGGTCCAAACATTATGCAAGGAAAATTTGATCTATTAGATTTTCCACAATTCATTAAAGATAACTTTGGAGTTAAAGGAGCTGAATATTGGTCCATACCATTTATGGGAAAAGAAAATGATGATTCATACCTAAAAACATTAAAAGAAAAAAGTATTGATGCAAACACCGACAACTTACTAATTCTTGTAGATGATGTAAACATACAGACGATGAAGAGTGGCCCAAGTCTAGCATCATCAATAAAAAGCGAAAGAGATTTAGCAATTGACTTTCATAAAAAATGGATAGATGTAGCAAAAAAAATTGGATGCCATTCAATAAGAGTTAATTTAAAATCTGAAGAATCAGACAATAATACAATTCTTAATAATTCATCTAAAAGTATTCTAAAACTTATTGATTATAGTAAACATGATAAAATAAATATTGTTATTGAAAATCATGGTGGAATAACAGCAGATGCCGATTGGTTAATTTCTCTTATTAAAAATGTTGACAGTAAGTACATAGGTACTCTACCAGATTTTGGTGATTATAACTTCTGTATAAACAAAGGTGCTCTTGATTTTGAAGATATTGGAAAAGTGTGCGAAAATCAGTACGATAAGTATATGGGAGTTGAAAAACTTATGCCATACGCTAAAGGTGTAAGTGCAAAATCTCATTATTTTGATGAAAAGGGAGAAGAAACATCAACAGACTTTTCAAGAATGTTAAAAATTATTTTAAATTCAAATTACAAAGGATATCTTACAATAGAATATGAAGGTGCTATGGCAGGTATGTTCGGAAGTGAAAAAAAGAATTTTCTTTCTCCAAATGATGGGGTTAAAGCAACCCAAAATTTATTAAATAAATACATAGGATGATTTTATCTGGTCTAGAAATAAAAAATCGTATAGGAAAAGATATTGGAATAGATCCTTATAATGAAAACCAAATAAATCCAAATAGTTATAATTTAAAACTACATGATGAACTGCTAGTATATAAAGACAAACTATTTGATATGAAGAAACCTTTAAATACAAAAAAAATTATAATCCCCAAAGAAGGTTTTATCCTTGAACCAAACAAACTTTATCTTGGAAGAACGGTAGAATATACAAAAACCAAAAATCTTATCCCTATGTTAGAGGGGAGATCATCTGTAGGGAGACTTGGAATGTTTGTTCATGTTACTGCTGGTTTTGGAGATGTTGGATTTGAAGGATTTTGGACATTAGAAATTTTTTGTGTGCAGCCAGTAAAAATTTATCCTGATATTGAAATCTGTCAAATTTACTATCATAATATTAAGGGAGAATATGAAAAATATACAAGCGGGAAATATCAAAAAAATAAAGAGATTCAACCAAGCTTTATCTACAAAGATTTTAATAAATAAAAATCATTTCCAATTTTTCTTAGAAAATCCTAAAAAAGGAAAAAACATAGGAACATTTTCTATGTATTTCTTATAATCAGAATATTTTCTTGAACTAATATCCTCACTAAATCTAGCACTATTATAAAACAATACAATAAGCAACAAACACCCCATAATTGACCAATTAATCCACTGGCCAGTAGCAGAGACACTAAACAAATAAAACATTACCCAAATAGCTTGTTCACAAGCAAAATTAGGATGTCTTGATATTGACCATAGTCCAGTAGTTCTAAACCCTAATTTATAATCACCATCAAGATTTTTTTCTTCACCTATCAATCTATACTTTTCTGTTTGAAATTCATATTGTTGTTGATCAGATATTGTTTCTAATACAATAAAAAGGAACATAAAAAATGCTATAAGATAATCACCCCAAAATAATGGAATAGAAGCTCCCTGCCAAGCAGAAAGAATTGGTAAAATAAATAAAAAAATTAATCCCATTTGATAAAAACATATAAAAAATAAATTAAATAAAGCCCANGTAAATCTTCCAGATAAAAAAGGCATAGTCTTTCTAACTTCTACCCATCTATAATCTTCTTCACCTCTCCAAAAATAGATACTAAAGCCNCCCCTTCTAGCAAAATTAAGTGTAAGTCTAACACCCCACAACGTTGCAAGAATAGCCATTAATACCATTCTAGAATTCATATCTGAAGAAATAGCAAAGTACCACACATAAACAATAGGTATAGTACTCCAAAATTTATCAACTTGACTATAATTTTCTGCTACCTCACTAACAACAAAACAGTAAAGACAAGAAGCTAAATATAATTTTAACATTGTAATNANTGCATCCGTCTGAGCAGCATTAAAAGAAACATCAAAAANATTTGATGTAAAAGCAAAGTATACAACAGCACTTAATGTAACTATTAAAAATAAAACAGTTCTTATCATCTCAACAATTTAAAATTAAATTCATTATAATATATGTAAGACTAAATTTATAAATAATATATATTTGATTGATTATTATAATAAATAATTTGATTATTTCTTTAAATAAAAAATGAAAAAATGAAAGCACATACAGCAAGTAGAATTAATGCAATTATTTTGATTGTAATTGGAGCATGGGGTTATGTTGAGTCAGGCTCACTAACATCTAATATTCCAGTATTTATTGGTTTAGTATTATTGTTATTAAATAAAGGAATAAGAAATCAAAACAAACTAATAGCCCACATAGCTGTGATTGTAACATTATTATCATTTGCCAATATAATGCCTTTAAAAGGTGCATTAGAAGATGGTAGAAATGATGCTGTACTAAGAGTAATCATTATGCTTACTTCTTCAGTTTATGCAATGATATACTTTATTAAAAGTTTTATCGAAGCAAGAAAAAAGTGATTTATAGATTTATAAATCAATAATTTGAGAAAAGTAATAATAGATACAGATACTGCTACAGAT
Organism: Fidelibacterota bacterium; assembly: GCA_002704905.1. GTDB lineage: Bacteria > Fidelibacterota > Marinisomatia > Marinisomatales > TCS55 > TCS55. Next base: position 5,976 of record PAIR01000008.1, on the reverse strand, counting down.
GATGCCATAGCAATTATTATGGCATTAAAACATAATAATTTTGATGTTAAAGCAATAACTACTGTTGCTGGAAATGTTGATCTTGAACAAGCAACTCAGAACGCTCTTTATACTGTAGAATTATGCAACAAAAATATTCCAGTATATAAAGGGTCTTCTGGACCAATCAAAAGAAAACTGGAAACATCTAAATTTTTTCACGGAAAAGATGGCTTAGGTGATACTGGACCATATATCCCAAAACTTAAAGAACAAAAAGAAAATGCAATTAATAAAATTGTGTCGCTCATAAATGCCAATCCTAATGAAATAGAAATTATAGCCATTGGTCCACTAACTAATATTGCTAAAGTTTTCGATAAAGATCCATCTACTATTAACAAATTAAAAAGTCTTTACATAATGGGTGGTATTGGAGAGGGAAAAGGTAATATTACTCACCATGCAGAATTTAATTTTTGGGTAGATCCTGATGCTGCAGATGTTGTTCTTAACTCTAACATTAAAATACATCTTATAGCATGGGATACCACTCAAATATATGGTTATATAAACAAAGAAAATTTTGAAGAACTAGAAAAAATAAATTCTTCACTATCTCAATTTTCAATTGATATTCAACAAAAAGCTCTTCAATACTATAAGATAAAATATAATGAATACAAGGTAGATCTGGCTGACCCTCTAGCAATGGCAGCATTTATTGACTCTAAGATCGTTACTGAATATAAAAATTGTGAAATTAAAATGATACTAAATGGTTTAAAAAGAGGAAAAGATATAGTATCATTTACTAAAAAAGGTAATATTAAACTTGCATCTAAAATATCACGAGAGAAATTTTTGAATACTCTCAAAAAAAGCCTAGTATAGAACTGTGAAAATATTAAATTTTGGTTCTATAAATAAAGATTTTGTCTACTTGGTAGAAAATTTTGTTCAATCTGGACAAACTATATCAAGCAAAAAATATGAAGTTTTTCTTGGAGGTAAAGGATTAAATCAAAGTGTTGCTTTAGCACATTCTGGTGCTAATATCTANCATGCTGGATGTATTAATAAAAACGATGATTCTATAATAATTCAATTAAATAAATGGGGTGTAAANACCGATAACATTATAAAAGTTGANGACCCAACAGGTCACGCAATTATTCAAGTAAATGATCATGGAGAAAATTCAATTATAATTCANGGAGGTGCTAATCACTCCATATCATCTGAGCAAATAGAGAATACTCTTAATAAATTTAATTCTGGAGATATTTTAGTCCTTCAAAATGAAATCAACAAAATTGATGAAGTCATAAATAGAGGATANGAAATAGGAATGAAAATATTTTTAAACCCAGCACCCTTTACTAAAGAAATTATCAATTATCCATTAGAAAAACTTGATACCTTAATTTTTAATGAATCAGAAGGATTCGGTCTTTCATCTGGAGAAAAAGANAAAACTAAGATCCTCAAATATCTATCAAAAAAATATCCTAATACAAAACTTTTATTAACTCTTGGNANAAAAGGATCTGTTTACTCTTATAATAATAAAGNAATAGAAATNTCTGCAAATAAAGTTAATAGNATTGATACAACAGCTGCAGGTGATACATATATTGGATATTTTATATCATCTTATTATAAAAACAATGAAGTAAAAGAAAGCATGGANATAGCTTCAAAAGCAGCAAGCATTAGTACAACAAAAATGGGAGGTGCAATTTCCATTCCTAAGCTGTAATTAGTTAATCAATGATTTTAAAATTTAATACGCTTCGTACTTTCTCTCTACAAAATTATTTAATCCATTTTTATCCTTAACTAAATCAAAAGAATCATAAAGATCACCAACAGCGGTATATGCCTGGTAAGAAAGTTTATTACCATCTACGGTTATAACCTGAAATAATTGCATGTTTTGTCCTGCTCTATCTCTTAAAGCATCGTATTGATTCCATCCATCTTTTAAAGGATACATTTTACCTCCACTAACGGAAACAACATAAACAGTACCGGTTAAATTTTTAGTGTTTTGACCAGAAACCAAATTTTCCTCATAGGGAGAAACCCTTCCTCTAGTGTAAGCATGATCATGACCTTGTAATGCTAAATCCACTTTATATTTATCAAAAATTGGTTTCCATTTTGATCTTAATTCTACATTATCTCTTCCNCTAGATGCAGAATATAGTGGATGATGATAAACTGCAACTGTCCACTTGTTAGGATTATTTTTTAAAACTTCTTCTAACCATATGGTCTGTTCTTCAATCATTAAATTGCTATTCAATCCAATAAATCTTACTCCCTGATAATCAACATAATACACAGTTTCTTCCAAACCTTTGACACCATTATCTGGAAAAGTAAACTGATGATTCCATTGAATGGATAACCTACTAATTTTTTCATCAAGATCTTTTTGAACTTGTGGTCTATACTCATGATTTCCAGGAATAGACAATGATGGCAAAGATCTATGAATCCATCCACCAGCCATATACCACTCNTGCCACTCATGATNACTATGGGCATTATTAACTAAATCTCCAGCATGAATTATAAAACTAGCATTAGGAGCTTTCTTATATCCTTCCCTAATAAGTCTTGACCATAACTCTANAATATAATTTTGAGCATCACCTACATATAAAAATGAAAAAGGATCAGGCTTATTACTAGCTGTTTTGAACTGTATCCACTCACTCCATATCTTTCCATCACCAACCCTATANCCATATANTGTATTTGGNNTTAGATCTGTAAATGTTACAGAATGATAATGTGAGTACAAATCATCAAAATCAACTTTTTTATCAGAAAAAGTTCCATTCTGAACAACATCACTAAAATCAAAAACTTCAGTTTTAGCATCATAAGTACGTCTCTCCGCAATAAATTTAGGATCTGGTGTTGCTTTAGCAATTTCTGCATATCCACTTTTTACATCTTTATTTGTTCTCCACGTNACACTAACTGTAGATGAAGGATCATCTGAAAAATTAAGAACAATGTGATCTGGATGTTTTCCTGGATTACTCCAATTTTTTGCAAATTCAGGTTTTTCATATAATTTCTGACCATGTATATCATTTAAAAAAATGATNAGAGATAATAAGAATAATATTTTTTTCATTATACTAAATTTTTAACAAAGGTATATGAAACTAATTAAAAATAAAGAAGCCCCAGATTACAAATAACATATATCTAATTGTAAAAAAAATTTATTTTATTTTAAATTTTTTGACTAAATAATTTAAAATTATCCCATAAATTGGTAAAAAGAATATTAACCCTATAACTATCTTAATTAAACTTTGNGATCCAGCGATTTCAATCCAATTCTCTGCCATATAAATATCATCAGAATTTAAAAAAGCAGTAAAGAAAAATATATATGAATCAATTATGTTAGCGAATACGGTCGAAATTCCAGGAGCCAGCCACCAGGCCTTATAATTTTCCCTAATTATTTGAAAGACATACACATCTAATAGAGTGCTTATAGCATAAGCAGTTGCACTAGCAAATCCTATTCTTAAAGAAACCGACATCAAACTACCTTCATACAGCAAAATAGCTATTGAAGTTAAAATTGCAAATGGATAGGTTATTGCAATTGTCTTCCTTGCTACAGATTTCCCAAGTATTCTAATTGTTAAATCTGTAGCCAAAACAACTAGAGGAAAAGTAAATGCTGACCATGTAAGTTTAATTCCAATAATTTCAAGAGGTATGGATACGAGAAAATTAGAAATAGTAATTATTACTACTTGCAAGAAAACCAATCTTAAAATAACTTTATTAAAAGTCTTTTTAATCATAAATACTTTAATTAGAAACAATTACTATCATCTCATTTCTTCCCAAGGAAAAACTATCCAAGAATTATCAACTTTCTTATCAATATTTTTAGCAGCAAAATCAACCACAAAATTACTTGATTTATTATCCACCAGTACTGCATATTTAATAATTGCTGTACGATCAGAAAAAAGATTTTTTACTAATTGCAAAGTTCTTCCAGTATCATTTATATCATCAATGATTAAAATATTTTTATATTTTTCAATAGCATTTAGGTACTGACTATTATCTGTTTTTTTTATGTCTATAACTTCATGAGGTACATTAATAAGATGAGAGAGATAGACTCCAGGTACACATCCCCCTCGGTTTAAACTAATAATAACATCGGGGATCCATTTTGATAACGTTAATTTTTTATTAATCTCAATAATAGCATCATTTATTTGATCAACGGATAAATACTTTTTATTATAACTATTCATTTTTGTACTATAAATCACTTAATATCTAGAAAAAATAATAAGTGATAGACCAACAATAAAAAATAAAAACATCATATATATTAATCTATCAGTTCCTTTAGGTGAGCCCTTAAATTCTTTCCAAACAAAAACTCCCCATGCAGCAGCTACCATAGTTGCCCCCTGACCAAGACCATATGAAATTGCATAACCAGCCTTTTCACTTGCTATCATACTTAATGACATCCCTATACACCATATAACACCACCAAAAATTCCAATTAAATGCAGATTAGTTGTTCCTTTAGTAAAATAATCAAGATAAGAAACTTTTTCTCCTTGAATTGGCTTATACATAAAATAGGTATTCCATAAAAAATTAGAAAGAAAAATTCCTAACGAAAATATAAATACAGCCGTATAAGGAGTAAAGAAGCCTTCCTCTGGATTTTTAAAATCTGCTGACATAGAATACGCTACAAAACGATAGAAAAAACCCATCAAAATACCTCCAATTATTGAAATAACAATTCCTTTTGAAGAAGACTTATAATTATTACTTGTTAGTCTATTATAAGCTAAAGCATCAATAATTATAGCTACTACTACTATAAATACTCCAGCAAAAAGAAGAATAGGATCACCTATTGGAGTAGCCATGTAATTAATTGTAACACCCAAAACAAGAGCGATACCAATTCCTATTGGAAAAGCAACAGCCATTCCAGCAATACTTATAGCTGCAACAATTAATAAATTTGCTATGTTAAAAACAACACCACCAAGAAATGCCGACAAAAAAGAAGTAGAATTTCCTTGAAACATATCATCAATAAAGTTTCTTCCTTCTATTCCACTACTTCCTAGTGTCAATCCAAAAATTAATGATAAAAGAACAACACCTATAGAGTAATCCCAATAAAATAAAGGGAATGACCAATCTTTTGAAGTCATTTTCTGAGCATTAGCCCAAGAACCCCAACAGAGCATTGTTATGATACATAAAAATACGGCTAGTGTATAATTTTCTACTATAAACATTTTTATTTTTTAGAGAAGTGAACAATCTACTAAAATTGAAATAAAAATACAATTTGAAACATGTGACAGTAGTGTTATAAGAGTTTTTTCTATAAATTAGAATCCAAATCATGGTAAAAATTTCTAAACTAGTAATTTTATTGTTATCTATAATATCTATAGAATTAATCGCACAGGAAATTTCTGAAAAAACTCCTTTTACTAGACAAGACACATTAAGAGGTAGTATAACACCTGAAAGAGCTTGGTGGGATTTAAATTATTATCATTTAGATATTTCTATTAACCCAGACAACAAAACAATCAAAGGAAAAAATACAATTGGATATACTGTTTTAAAAAAACACGATATGATACAGATTGATTTACAAGAACCCTTAATTATAACATCTGCCAAACAAAATAATACTGCTTTAGAAATTAATAGGGATGGGAATGCGTATTTTATAAAACTAGAAGAAACACAAAATATTGGAGATGTCAATTATGTGATAGTAGAGTATGAAGGAGAACCTAAAGAAGCAGTTAGAGCTCCTTGGGACGGAGGATTTTCATGGGAAAAAGATGAAAATGGCAATCATTTTATAGCCACATCTTGTCAGGGTCTCGGAGCAAGTGTATGGTGGCCCAATAAAGACCATATGTATGATGAAGTTGATAG
>PAIR01000007.1 GCA_002704905.1 Fidelibacterota bacterium | reverse complement strand
TGGTTTTATCCTCTTATAAGGAAACTACGGATATTGACCTTCAGTCTTTTATAGAGCAGCATAATATATCTTAATTAATCTATAAATTATTCCCTCTACTCCTTGAAGCTTTTAATATAGCATAAATTTAATTTTAATATATTTGTTATATAATTTATTAATACCTTAAATTATTTAGTGTTATTAATAATAATATTAAAATTTTAAGTTATATTTTTAATATAAATAAATAAAATTAGGAGTAAATTAAAATGCTTGGGATGAAAAGTATAAAAATATTAGAATATATATGGCTCGATGGATATCAACCTGAACCATCTCTTCGCAGCAAGATTAAAGTAACGAAAGATGAGATGCCTCCTGATTGGTCTTTTGATGGTTCTTCTACTCAACAAGCAGAAGGTAGCAGTTCAGATTGTTTATTATTACCAGTCCAAACTTATGAAGGCCCTTTATTTGCTGACGCGCTTGTTATGTGTGAGGTGCAAACTGGTGAGCACGAAATACATGCTACTAATACTAGAGCAGCAGCAGCGGCAGTTTTAACTGATGAATGGTGGTTTGGGTTTGAACAGGAATATTTTTTTACTAATAAAAATGGTGAGCCTCTTGGATGGGAAGAAGGGACTCCAAGGCCACAAGGTGATTATTATTGTGGGGTAGGAACTTCAAATGTAGAAGGAAGAGAAATCTCAGAAGTACATCTTGAATCATGCCTAGAGGCTGGGATTGAAATAACAGGAACAAATGCCGAAGTTGCTTTAGGCCAGTGGGAGTATCAATGCTTTGGAAAAGGGATAAAAGCTGCTGATGATCTATGGGTTAGTCGATATCTTTTATATAAAATTGCAGAAGATTATGATGTTTGTGTTAATATTCATCCAAAACCTAAAACTGGTGATTGGAATGGTTCTGGGATGCATGCAAATTTTTCAAATGAAGAGATGAGGACACGTGGGACAGAAAGTCTTCATACTTCTATTTGTGAAAAATTAGGAAAAGTTCATAAGGAAGGTATTGATGCATATGGTTCAGATAATGACATGAGACTTACAGGTCTTCATGAAACACAAAGCATTGATCAATTTTCATATGGTGTGAGTGATCGTGGTGCTAGTATTCGAATTCCGATATATACAGTCGAACATGATTGGAACGGATACCTTGAAGATAGGCGCCCAGCTTCAAATGCCGATCCGTATAAAATCATAAATCATATTGTTAGCACGCTCACTTAATAGATTAAGTATCCTTTATAAAAATCTTTTAATTTATCATTTGATAAATTAAAAGAGCTCTAATACATAATAAATAAGATAAAATAGAACTCTATCTTATTTATTATTATTAATTTAATTTCCTCATTATGTTGAAAGAATGATGAAATATTATTTACAAGTATCTATACTGCTATTTATTTTTTCTGGATGTGAAGAAATAGAAAAGTCTGAAAATTCTAGTTGGAACCTTATCCAGGAACAAATTTTAGCTCCAAATTGCGCAAATTGTCATATAACTGGTACGGCAATATATAAGCAGTCTGGATTAGACTTAAGTGGGGGTAATGCTTATAATGAAATGGTAAATGTTTTGCCAAAAAATATTTCAGCAAAAGATGATGAATTAGTTATTGTAAGTACTGAAGGTGGTATGAAAGGATTAAGTAAAAGTTTTTTATGGGAAAAAATTAATGCTTATGACCGAGAACACTTTTTAAGTGATCATTCTGAATATGGTCAAATGATGCCCCCTGGAGAAAATTTTTTAACGGATGGTCAACTCCAGTTCGTTCGTTCATGGATAGAAGCCGGAGCGCCGGAAACAGGAATTATTGTTGATGAAAAAATATTAACAGATTCAAATCGTTATAAGCCAGCTCCATTTAAACCTCTTCCTCAGCCTAAAGAGGGATTTCAACTTCATTTAGGTCCATTTGAAGTTCAGCCCAACTTCGAACGAGAATTTTTTCACTATACGAATATGAACTTGACTGCTGATATGTATGTTAATCGAGTAGAGATTGAAATGCGTCCGGGGAGTCACCATTTTATTCTTTATTCTTTTTTAAGTGAAACCCCTCCATCCGATCTGCCTAATTATGATGAAGATCGAGAACTTCGCTTAAATAGCGGAGGTCTAATCTTGTCCACTTTGCGCACGATGCAGTACCATCAGTTTTTTGCAGGAACACAATGGCCACGGTTAGATTATAAATTGCCGCCTGGAGTGGCTTTAAGATTACCATCTAAGTTTGGTCTAGATCAAAATTCCCACTATGTGAATCGAACTGATTCAACTATGATTGGTGAAGTCTTCACTAATATTCATACAGTTTCTGAATCAGCTATTCAGCATGTAGCCGAACTATTTTCTATGTCAAATCAAGAGTTATCACTCCCTCCAAAAAAAGTGACAACATTGCAGAGAACATTTAGAGTTAAAGAAAATACTCGTTTTGGGCAGGTTTTTTCTCATGCACATGAAAAAATGAAAGAATTTATTGTTGAAATAGATGGGGGCCCCAGAGACGGTGAAGTTATTTATTGGACAGATGATTGGGAACATCCTCCTATTTTAAATTTTGATCCACCTATTGAAATTGCTAATGGACAAGGTTTAAAGTTGATTGCTACATATGATAATCCTACAGATTATACTGTTCGTTTTGGATTTTCTTCAACTGATGAAATGATGATCCTTTTTGGCTGGTATTATAAGTAAGCTATAAAAATTAAATTGCGAATTAATAATTTTTTTACTCCCATTTTCTTTTTGTTATTATTTATTAGTGGTCTTTTTGCTCAAAATAAATACCCAATAATTTTGGTACATGGTTTCATGGGTTGGGGGCGTGAAGAAATGGGATCTTATCGTTATTGGGGGGGGAAATATGATATAGAACAAATCTTGAAAGATGAAGGATTTGAAATATATACGGCAAGTGTAGGGCCAGTTTCTTCTAACTGGGACCGTGCAGTTGAATTGTTTTACCAAATAAAGGGGGGTCAGGTTGATTATGGCAAGATCCATTCAAATAAATACGGTCTCATTCAGAAACCTGAAGGTAAAAAATACAAAGGATTATACCCATCTTGGAATCAAGATAATCCTATTCATCTAATTGGCCATAGTATGGGTGGTCAAACTGTTCGTATGCTGGACTACCTCCTTAGAACTTCAATTGCTGATTCATCGCAAGAAGTCGAAAAAAGTGAATTATTAGGAATGACCAATAATGGATGGATTAAATCGATTACATCAATTTCTACGCCACATAATGGGACTACTCTAACGGATATAATGACAACAGGTATCCCCTTTTTACAGGACTTTATAGCTCTTGCAGCTGTAGTAGGAAATTCATTCTATAATTTTGATCTTGAGCAATGGGGATTTAATCGAGGTGAAGAAGAAAGATGGGGAGATTATTTTTCTAGAATGAAAACCCACCCCGCATGGAGAACTAAGAATATTGTAGCATGGGATGCTAGTATAGAAGGTGCTCGAGAAATGAATACATTCTGTACTGCCAATCAAAATATATATTATTTTTCATATGCTACAAGTAATACGATTCTAGATTTCTCTTCTGGAAGACACGTCCCGGATAAAAGTATGTCATTCATCATTCGTGCAAATGCCAGGTTAATGGGAATGAAAAAAGCCTATTTTGCAGATGGATCACCAACAGACTCTACCTGGTTTGAAAATGATGGAATTGTAAACAAACAATCTATGTATGGTCCAACGACAGGAACAAATGGACCTGACCCTATAACTGATTACCGGGGAAACGATCTATTAATACCGGGTCAATGGTATGTAATGGGGGATTACAAATCAGATCACAGAAAATTTGTAGGACACAGTATTAATCAAGTAAAGTTTGATTCATTGAAAACAATTTATTCAAATCACTTTTCATTGTTGTGGACCCTGCCAAAATAAGAAAATGGAATAATTATGATAAATATAGATAATTTCAATGAATTAGAACTCTTAGTTGGGACAATTATAAAAGTAGAGTCATTTCCTGAAGCGAATAAACCAGCATATAAACTTAAAATAGATTTTGGTTCATATGGAAAGAAATGGTCAAGTGCGCAGATTACTAATAATTATTCAATTGAAGAATTAACAGGAAGACAAATTGTTGCAACTATGAACCTCGGGAAAAAGAAGATCGGACCATTTACTTCAGAAGTGCTTGTAATGGGCGCAGAAGATAATTCTGGTGATATAGTTTTGATGGAAGTTGACCAAAATATAAAAAATGGTGCTAAAGTAAATTAGTTATACTTGATATAAATTATTAATATTTGTAATATACAAATATGGAATTTGGTGAATTATTAAAACAGTTTCTTATTGATCTCCAGTCATTATTTCGTACCCAAACAAAAAACTTAAATATTACCTTACCTCAAATCATACTCATATCATCTATTCCAACTGATGGGATAGATATGACCTCATTATCGCAACGATTAGGTGTAGATAATAGCACCCTTACGAGGTTAATAGGTGTCCTAATAAGAAATCAAATTGTAATAAAAAATAAAAATCCTTTAGATGGTCGATCAGTTATTGTGACACTAACAGAGTATGGAGAAAAATTATATTCAAAGATTGAAGTTGAAATAGACCAATTTGGTTCAGATCTTTATCATAAAATTCCAGTTGAAGACCAGGAAGAAGTAAAGGAAATTCTATTTAATTTACACTGGACAATATCCAAGCACAGATTGAATATGAATAAATAACTTTGTATAATACAAGTAATATTGATTCTATTTTAAAATGGTATGACATTCATAAACGATCATTGCCATGGCGTGCAACAAATGATCCATACAAAATTTGGCTGTCTGAAACTATGTTGCAGCAAACTCAAGTCAATATCGTTATCCCTTATTATAATAAATGGATTGATAAATATCCTACTATACAATCTGTAGCAAATGCGAACTTAGATTCACTTTTAAAACTATGGGAGGGAATGGGNTATTATTCCAGGTGTAGAAATTTTTATAATGCGGCAAATATTATTATAAATCATCATAATGGAAAAATTCCTGANNATAAAAAAATTTTTCAATTATTACCAGGTGTTGGTGAATACATTTCTGGTGCAGTTTTATCGATCGCTTTTAATAAACAATACCCAGCAATGGATGGAAATCAAAAACGTGTAATTTCACGTTTATTGGGATTNAAAAAACTGTCAAAGCATAATGAACTCAGAATTAAAAAGAANCTCAAATTGTTGGTAAGCTGTAATCGACCTGGAGATATCAATCAAGCATTAATGGACATAGGCAGTTCAATTTGTAAACCAAAAAATGTATTTTGTGATAGTTGCCCTCTTCAACNATCATGTAAAGCNTTTCTATCAGAGATNCCCTTATCATATCCTGAAATAGTAAAGCAAAAACCAATTTCCATAAGAAAAATGGTTGCCGCATTAATATCTTATCGTAGAAAAGTNTTAATAATCAAACGTCCAGAAAAGGGATTATTGGGTGGATTNTGGGAATTGCCAATGGTAGAGATAAGTAACAATGACAGTGAATCATCTATAACCAAATATGTAAAAAAATACTATGGTCTAAATATCATTGTTGAAGAAAATTTAGGAGAGGTTAATCACGCTTACACTCATTTTAAAGTTAAAATAGTGCTTTTTAAATGTAATTGTGAATATATTAATAATAGCATTATATCAGGACAATGGATTAGAATGTTTGAAATAAATCAATATGCATTTTCTAAAGCTAATCATAAATTATTTAACCTGTTAACTGTTAATAGTGTTTAGAGCTTTACTATCAATTTTCCTATGGCCAGCCTGGGCCATCATCTTTATAATTGGAGCAATAATTTATTCGGTAGCAATAATATTTATTCCATCCAATAAGCTCCATCCATTAGCTCNGTTATTGGCCCGTTTATTTATGTTATTTGGCGGACAATGGTTTCAGGTAAAAGGGAAAGCACCTGACCCAAAAAACGGACCATATCTTTATCTAATGAATCATGAATCATTATTTGATGGGTTTATGATGCTTGCTGGTATTCGTCATTATTTTACGGGCGTTGGTGCAGCAGAACAATTTTCATATCCAGTATGGGGCTACTTGGTTAAAAAATATGGTGCAATTCCATTGGTTCGNGAAGAATTGGGTTCTGCTATTAATAGTNTGAAAAAATTAGAAGATGCAATTCAAGATGGTATATCAGCCATGATTGCTCCAGAGGGTACCCGCACATTGACCGGTGTTCTAGGTCATTTTAAGAAAGGTGCCTTCCACGTTGCAAAGAATACAGGTATCACAATTGTACCTGTTGGATTAATGGGCGCTTACTCTGCAAAAAATAAAAATGATTGGAGATTAAAGCCAGGAGTGTTGATAACAAATTTTGGTAAGCCAATTACTTATGAANAATATAAAAANATGAGTGTCGATGATTTACGGGATATGGTTAAGTTAAAAATTTCAGAATTGATATTATAAAAAGTTTTTTATAAATAATGGAAAATNTCACTTATTATACCACAATCCGATTATTACACTTGATAGGAATGGCCGCATGGTTTGGAACAGCATTGACAGTTTCAATTATNTGGTCAAAGAAAGAAGTTGGAGATACAAAACTTATATTAGATCTAATTAGTAAGGTTGAAATGCCAGCATCTTTTTTTATTCCTTTAACGGGAGTATTGATGATGATAGATCAAATACACTGGTTACAAGTAGGTTGGATGCATTTAAAAATAATTGTTGGACTAGCAGCAATTGGTTTTACACATGTTTCTAGGTCAAAACTGATTCATAGCGACATGNAGAATGACTATGTAAAACAAAAATTTAGTATGAATAGGAATCTATGTCTTTTTTCTTTGGTGATAGTAATAATTATTGTAGGATACAACTAATATGAATCATCCACATGAATATGCGTCTATAGAATGGATTNATGATAAAAATATGAATATTGTTTTTAATTTATTAAAAGGTATAGACTTTAATAATTATCTAATTCAAGTTATTACTTATTTTGCTGAATGGTGCCCCAATTGTCAATATGAATCTAAACCCTTAAAAAAACTATTTAAAGATTATCATTCTCGAGGGCTTGGAATAACTATCATTATGGATTATTCTTCAAGAGATGCGTCAGATCAATTTATAAAAAAAAATGGATTGCAAATTCCGACTCATTATGGCGAATTAGATAAAAAAGATAAATCAAAACGTATTGAAACATCTTTTTATCAATTTAGAAAATCATTAGGAGATCCAAGAGATTGGGGTGTTCCCTTTCACATCATTATTGCCAAGGATAATCCTTCCAGCTTTGGAATTATAATGGGTGAGTTTAAGGATAATGAGATTCGATCGTATCTCTCAAAATATTTATAAATTATTTAACACCAGCTTCTAATAAAGCGCTTTTCCATCTTTCAATTTTGATTTTTCTTTCAGATTGAATCATCTTAGGTAAATATCCGTCCTTATGGGAAATATTTATCATTGGCCACGTACCGTTATGAGTTTTATTTAATAATGCGTGTACACCGAGAGCCGTTCGATCTTTCATTGGACTTCTGTGTACTGTAATGCCCGTAAGGTCAGAAATAAACTGAAGTAGAGATGGCCGTGCGCCACCTCCACTTGCCATAATGTTATTAGGTAAATCCTTTAATTTAGATTTTGCCAGTGATAAAATGTCATTTACTAATAAACCAATTGATTCCATACCAGCACGAATAATTTCGTTAGGAAGATTATTCCCATAACCTTTTGATACAAGATTATATTCATCCACCCAATAAGGTGACGCGAGTCCAGAGAATGTGGGGACATAAACACCTTCAGTTTTTGTCATTGTACAACGATCATCCCAAAGCATCTGTTTGTGAGGAATTTTCAATTCTTTTTCTAGTTGGTAGAAAAGTGAATTACATGCGTTAATGGTTCCTTCTAATATATAAAAATGTTCCTTTTGATCTGAATAAAGGATACTGCTAATTAATCCATTCACATGAGTTGACTTTTTTCCAACATTTATTTGGATTGAACCAGATGTCCCAAAATTCATAGCAACAGCATTTGTTGTAAAACCGCCTTGTCCAATTAAAGCAGCTTGCTGATCACCAATAACAACAAGAAGTGGAATATTTTTTTTATTAACTAATATTGTTCCAAAATTATTAACTGATGAAGTTAGTTTTGGAAGACATGCTTTTGGAGTTTCAAACAGCGCTAATAACTCATCATCCCATTGACGACGAACTAAATCCATCAATGTAAACCTTGATGCAATTGATTCATCAATAAGACAATTTCCCGTTAGGTAATGGGTTAAGTAAGCACTAATGGTTCCAAAAACAACTTCCCCCTGAATAGCCCTCATCTTCAGATTGGGATCATTTCGTGTTAGATAGGCGAATTTTGGGCCGCCAAAATGCGGATTTAAAGGCGCGCCAGTTTTTATAAAAATCGAATCTGAAAAATCCGAGAATTCTTTAACAATATTTGAAGCACGACTATCTTGCCAACTCAAAGCAGGTGTTAGTGGCTTTATGGATTGGCGATCCCAAAATAAAAATGTTGAGCGCTGGAAGGCCATCCCTAATCCAATGATAGTGAAATTATTTTGATCTGCAAATTTACTTGCCAACTGAATAAGCTTTTTACATGTACGGGCTATCGCATGGGCATCTGCTTCAACGTGGCCTGGTTTTGTATTGACAAGAAAATGTTTTTCGAGAGATTTAAAGACAATTTGATTTTTCAAATTAAAAAGAAAAACTTTTGTTGATGAAGTCCCCTGATCGATTACCAGGGTAGTTTGCTTTTGAACTGATGGCAAATCAGTCTGACAATGTCACGTCGTATATTTTTTCGAATTCTTCAGTTTTAATCATACGAATGGCATCCCAAGTTAACTTTGTACATGCCTTGGCACAGATTTGACACCCAATGCACTCATCGTGTCGAACCTGTACTGGTGGGATTGGGATTCCATACTTTTCAGTTGGAACAGGTTCAATACAATCAACGGGGCAAAAAGGAACACAAACTTGGCACCCTGTACAGTTATCTTCATCAACAACTGCAATGAGTTTCGGCTTCTTTTTCTTATAATTAACCTTTTCAGCTAAATCAGGAACAGTTTTGTAGTGATCGTAATTGGTATTGTTGGGCATTTTATCTGTTTAATAATTAGTTAGGAAGTTAAAGGGAATTCTTTTTTATGAGCAAAAGGCTTTTTGCCTATTAAAAAAGTGTTTTAATTTTACATACGCTTTAAAAACATTATTAGGAGAAAACGATGACCTACATTATAGCTGAACCTTGTGTTGGAACCTGCGATACAGCTTGCGTAGAAGTTTGCCCGGTAGATTGCATTCATGGTCCTGAAGATAAAAAGGGCGCAGGTGAAGAGGCAAAGGCAGATGGTTTTGACCCAGAAGGTAAGCAACTTTATATCGATCCAGAAGAATGTATCGATTGTGGCGCTTGCGAACCTGAATGTCCAGTTGAAGCTATTTTTGAAGAAAGTGAAGTTCCTGAAGAATGGAGTAAATTTTCAAAAATTAACTATGATTGGTTTGGCCGAGAATATTCGGGCTAATAAAAAACAATTAATCTTTATTAAAGCGGCTGTTGTTAATGCAACAGCCGCTTTTTTTGTACAACNATGAATAAAGAACAAATACTAAAATTACTAAAATCTATTAACTACCCTGGTTTCAGTAGGGATCTTGTATCATTTGGTATGGTAGGAGATGTGGCGGTTGATGGTGACTCTGTTTCCGTCACATTGAAAATCACAACACAACAACAAGAAAAAAAATTAGCTGTTATAGCCGAAGTCAAGAATGTTCTGCGAAATACAGGTAAATTTAAAACTGTTGATGTATCAATTATTGAAGGATCATCACAAGCGTNTAATAGCGCTTCACCTCAGTCACCTATNAATCAGCCAGCATCACCTTTAGATGGCATTAAACATGTTATTGCGGTCGCAAGTGGTAAAGGGGGAGTTGGGAAATCTACTGTAGCTGCAAATTTAGCCCTTTGTTTAAAAANTTCAGGTTATGAAGTGGGACTTCTTGATTTAGATATCTATGGTCCATCTTTACCAATTATTTTAGGTATCAATGAGCAGCCAGATCTGACNCAAGATAAAAAACTCATTCCACTNGATCATATGGGAATGAAAATTATGAGTTTTGGTTTTATAAGTGGAAATGAAACACCAGTNATTTGGNGAGGNCCACTTGTTGCACGAATGACGGAGCAGTTCTTTCGNGATGTGCTCTGGGGCGAATTGGATTATCTAATCTTAGATTTACCTCCTGGCACTGGTGATGTACAATTAACTTTAACACAAAAATTGAAAATTGATGGTGCCATCATTGTAACCACACCACAGAATATGGCTTTGGCTGATGTTAAAAAAGGTGCTGATATGTTTAGAAAAGTACATACACCAGTATTAGGTGTTGTGGAGAATATGTCAGGACTTTTTTTAGAAGGAGAAGTAAAAAATGAAAAAAATCTCTTTATTGAAGGACAACCAGTAGATGTAGAGAAAGATGGTAGATTTGCTATTCGCATTGATCTTTTCAAACGTGGAGGAGGAAAAATCGAAAGCGAACGATTAAATGTCCCATTATTAGGCGAAATCCCGATATCCCAGGATATAATGGAAGCAACTGATACGGGTAATCCCATTGTACTCCAGAATCCGGAAGCACATGTGTCAAAAATATATAATGATATTGCTAAAAAGGTTGTAGATGTCCTGAACTGATGTTTAATTATTTTACCGACACCATTGTACTTATTTTTTTAGGCTATTCAGTGGTGTATCCCTTCTATTTATGGATAACACCACTAAGACAGATAGATGGCAGTTTTTACAGATTTAACCTTGGCCTATGTTGCGTTATAGGCGCCCTAGGGGCAATTGGATATCACGCATTAAACCCAGATTTAATATCAGAAGTTTATGTATGGATCTGGCTGGCTTTACTGTTATCTATTACAGCATTTTATTGGCATTCAAAAAGAATAAATAATTTAATCATATCTAGCGTTTCAATCTTTGGTTCTGTCATTATGAGCAATGTGTTATTCAACATTGTTCCAGCGCTTAATCAAGGGGGGGCATTTTTTGCGACCTTGCTGGGAGCCATGATAACAGCAGGAGTCTTTTTTGCAATGATTCTTGGGCATTGGTATTTGAATGTAATTAACCTACCTATTCGATTGTTGAAAAAGGCAGTAATTATCCTTTCAGCACTTTTAATTGTTCGAACATTTTGGGATGTCGTTTACATGACAAAAGATAACATTGTTGATTCTTACGGCATCAACCATAGCTTATGGGCTTTTACACTTCAATTTGAAGGGTTTTTATTAGTTACAGCATTCTTTATGGGCAATATTGTACCTATTGTATTGAATTATTTTATCTGGCGAACACTAAAACTACAGGCTACTCAAAGCGCTACTGGATTATTGTATGTATCCGTTATCTCAATTCTTTTTGGAGAACTTCTTTTCAAATATTATTTACTTCAATTCGGATTTCTGGTTTGAGTTATTTAGACTGTGAACAATGCAAAATGAAAATGCATTTTGAAGATGCACGTGAATGCAATCAATGTCAACAGCCTGAATTATTTAATTCTACATTAGATTTTTCCTGCTGTCCTATTTGTGGTNGTAACCATTTTTATAGAAAAAAGGATTTTAACCAAGCCATTGGTTGTATAATTATTTTAATTGGTGCCATACTTGTTCCATGGACATATGGGATTAGTTTACTGATTCTTTCTATTATTGATTATTTATTATACCGTCGAATTAAAGACTNTGTAGAATGTTATAAATGCAAATCAGAGTTTAAAAATTTATCTATCCCTATTGAGATGGAACCATTTAATCATCATATTGCAGAATTGTACGAGACTCATGATTCCTCTTGATTATTTATTGATTGCGCCCGTCGAAGAGGGTAATTTTGCGCGCTGTTTTTAANATACACTTTTACACAATATGAATTATGTCTAAATCATTAAGGGAACAAATCTTAGAAGAGGAAATTTTCCCCAACCATATTGCTATTATCATGGATGGAAACGGGCGTTGGGCAAAAGCACGAAATTTACCACGCGTTTCGGGCCATTCAGAGGGAATCAATTCTGTTCGTGAAATNGTTCGTATATGTGGAGAAATCGGTATATCTTATCTGACCCTTTACACATTTTCCAGCGANAACTGGGCAAGACCAAAAATAGAAGTGTCAGCAATCATGAAACTTTTGTTGGGAACGATAAGGAAAGAAATTAATAATCTACATCAAAATAATGTTCGATTGTCATCAATTGGAAATTTGCAAGATCTTCCNAGTGAATCACGCCGGGGCATANTAGAGGGTATGGAAAAGACAAAAAATAACACAGGACTAAATTTGATCTTAGCCTTGAGTTATGGTAGTCGTCAGGAACTATTAATGGCTGTAAAGCGTATTGCAGTTAAAATTGAATCGGGTAAATTGAAATCAAAGTATATTTCTGAGGATATTTTATCTCAAGAACTATATACTTCAAATATTCCTGATCCGGATTTATTGATTCGAACAGGAGGAGAAAATCGTATCAGCAATTTTTTATTATGGCAATTNGCGTATACAGAATTATTTATGACAAATATGTTTTGGCCTGATTTCCGTGAAAAAGCATTACTAGAAGCAATTGTGGATTATCAAAGTCGTCAGAGGCGATTTGGACAAACGGGAGAACAGGTATCCGAGTGAGAAAACTAATTATTCTATTAATCTTCTCGTTTGCAATTGCGCAGGNCCCACAGTCATTTAAATTAAACGATATAAATGTTGAAGGAAATGTTGCTACTAGTGAAAATATGGTTCTNTATACTGCGGGACTTCAAAAAGGGCAAGAGGTTTCAACTGAAGATTTNCGTCGAGCAGTAAAACGATTATGGGAATTGGGAATTTTTCAAGACATNCAGATTCATTTTGATGGAGAAACACCCGCGGGGATTCTAATTACTATTGAGGTTGAAGAATCTCCGGTACTTGGAGAAGTGGTTTTCNAAGGGAATAAAAAGCTGAAGGATAAAAAGTTTAAAGAAGAATTAACATTTTCACGTGGGATGCGGATAAAACCGAATTTCATTACCAAATCCATCAATAGCATGAAAAAAATGTATATGGAAGATGGATATTTTCTCGCTGATATCACTGCAGATACGAAAATAGTAGGTTCTGCAGAAGATCAAAAACAAAATATTATTTTTTCCATTAAAGAAGGGAAAAAAATAAAAATTAAAGATATTAAAATTGCTGGTCGTGAAAATAATTTTGGTTGGGTAGCGACGAAATCATGGNTCCCTTTACCAAGATTTGTTCGGGAAAAACTCACATTATATAAACTTCGCTGGCAGTTTAAAGAAACAAAAATAAAATCATGGTGGCGAATATGGGCCCCGGCTTATGATCATAAAAAATTTCAAGAAGACTTGGACTTATTAAATACATTTTATCGCGATGAAGGATATCGGGATTTTACCATTCTAAAAGATTCTGTTTACTATGACCCGAAAAAACGTGGTCTAGTGGTTCATCTTAATGTAGATGAAGGGAGCCAATATAAATTTAGAAATTTCACATGGGAAGGGAATGCTCTTTATGAAACTGATGTTCTAGTTAAAACTCTTAACTTGAATCAAGGAGATGCCTTTAGCCAGTCTGGGTTTGATAAAGCTGTTTTTCAAGATGTATCAAGTCTTTACATGGACCAAGGATATTTATATAGCAATATTGAACCATTTTTTACACCAGTTGGTGACGACTCTCTGGATGTACATTTTTCTGTAACGGAGAATAATCAGGTTTATATTAGGAATATCAATATTTATGGAAATGAGAAAACCAGAGANAATGTAATTCGACGAGAATTGGATGTATTCCCNGGTGATTTATTCCGCNGGACCTTNTTACAAAGAAGTATGAAAAAATTGCATGTTTTAAATTATTTTGATCCAACATCTTTATCACCCAATGTTGTTCCAGTAGATGAAGATGAGATTGATCTTGATATTACTTTAGAAGAAAAGTCATCTGATAAGGCCAGTGCCAATATTGGTTTCACCGGCATATATGGGATGACCGGAGGTGGAAATCTTGAATTCAACAACTTCTTGGGTCGAGGGCAGATATTATCTTTTGGATTTAGTGTAGGCACTCAAGTATCAGTTTATAACCAATATGGTACACCAGGAAAATATGAGAGTTTTCATGTAAGATTCATGGATCCCATGTTTAGAGANACACCAAACCGNATAGGTTTTTCNTTATTTTATACATTTAGAGGNCAGGGTAATTCATATTATTTCTATCCATTTGATCAATTAACAAAGGGTGGTTCAATTGAATGGGGTCGACGCTTAAAATGGCCAGATGATTATTTTAGAGCCTATTGGACATTNACGGTCCGTAAAGCTGAATATATGGGNGATGAAGAAATATTAAATGACTATATAGGAAATTTTCGGCAATCTACGGGGNTAAATCTATCTCAAACANTCAACCGTGANAGTNGNGATAGGGCAGAATTNCCAACGCAAGGGTCAAGNGCAACCCTTGTTTCTACATTNTCTGGTGGCACNCTTGGTGGTGATGAACACTATCATAAACATGTTTTGACTTTAGACTGGTATACACCTACATTCTGGAAATTTGTTCTTACAAGTTCATTAAAAATGGGCACAATTCGCATGCTGAATGTGGGTGGCGGGAATTTTACATACATTCCTCCATATGAACGATTTATTATGGGTGGTAATGGGATTCCCTACGGCACCATGCTACGAGGTTATCCTGATAATTCTATTGGACCACTCACGTCTCAAGGTCGTAGTATTGGCGGAAATACGATTATGAAATATTCAACAGAATTTAGATTCCCATTTTCGGAAAATCCTGTTGTATATGGCATGTTGTTTGCTGAAGCAGGTGGCGTATGGAATGATACACGATTAATGAAATCCTTGGGGTTCCCGAGAAGAGATCCGATGGAACTAAAGCGATCTGCCGGAATTGGAATCAGATTTTTTATGCCTATGATTGGAAAACTTGGTTTTGATATGGGTTATGGATTTGATGATATAACTGGTGATGGAAAAGCCCAGGGATGGGAGTACACAATCATCTTTGGTAGATAATAATTAAATTAAGGAGGTCAATTTGATTCGAAAGACAATTACAACGATAAGTATTGCTGCGTTAATGCTACCAATGATACTTGTTGCACAGAATAAAATTGGATTTGTTCAATCAGATCGTATTCGCGCAGAATATGAAGAATTCAAAGATGCTGAAGCACAACTTCAGTTAGAATACCGACAGGTAAACGCCCAGTATAATATGATGGTCGTAGAACTGGACAGTATCAAACAGGCTTTTGAAACACAGAGACTTATGAGTAGTCCCGAGTGGCGTAAAGAAAAAGAAACTGAAATTGCTTCAAGGGAAGCAACCATTCAGAAATTTCAAGTAACTATGGTTGGTCCGGAGGGTGAATTATATCGCCGTCAAGCCCAATTAGAGTTTGATATCCTTTCAAAGGTAAAACGTGCTGTAGATAAAGTTGCTGCTACTAAAAGTATCGATTTTATTCTTGATGGGTCTACTTCGCTTCTTTATGGAAATCCTACTCATGACCTGACCGATGATGTTCTATTTGAACTACGTAAATACAATATCTCGGATAAAAAAGAAGCAAAACCCGAAAACTAAGTACAATCATTGTCTACCTTGCAAGAACTAGCCGATCTTGTTGAAGGCACAGTCGTTGGAGATTCAAGCCTCCCCATCAATGGTGTTTCAACTATACAAGAGGGGAAGCCAAATACGATTACCTTCATTGCGCAAGATAAGTACCAGAAATATGCTTCATCTACAACAGCATCAGCAATAATTGTTGCTGATAAAGCATTACTTAATGGTAAAGATGGCATACTTTTAGATAGTCCTCAAGAGGCCATCGCAAAAGTTTTGAACCACTTTGCACCAGCATACTCCCGATTTGAAGGCATACATCAAACTGCGCAAATAGATTCAAGTGCAAAACTTGGGAATAATGTTTCTATTGGTCCAAACACAGTAATTGATCAGAATGTCATTATTGGAGATCATACGACCATTGGTGCAAATAATGTGATCAATTCAGGTGTGAAAATCGGTGCGAATTCTACACTAGATCATAATATTCATTTATTCCATAATTCAGTAATTGGCAAACGATGTATTATTCATTCTGGTGCAGTAATTGGTGTTGATGGCTTTGGATTTACCACTACTAATGATTTTCATATTAAAATGCCACATAATGGTAAGGTAATTATTGGGAATGATGTTGAAATAGGTGCAAATTGCACAATAGACCGAGGAACGATAGGCGACACAACCATCGGTGATTTTTGTAAATTTGATAATGGTGTTCAAATTGCTCATAATGTTTCGATTGGTAGAGGATGTTTATTTGCAGGCCATGTAACGATTGCAGGAAGTACAAAAGTTGGAGAATTTTGCATGTTTGGCGGTCAGGCAGGGGCTATAGATCATGTTAATATTGGTGCCCGTTCTATACTTGCCTGTTATACAGCAGCAACGAAAGATCTTTCTGGTGGAAAAATTTATTCTGGGGCACCTGCACGGGAGATTAAAGAAAAGAATCGTAGAGATGCTGTCTATCTAGAGGTACAATATTTGAAAAAACGATTAAAAAAATTAGAATCACAATTGTTAAATTGAAAAAATTATGAGTTTCATAAAATTTCAGCGTACAATTAGTAATAATACATCCTGTGTCGGAGTAGGGCTACATACTGGTGTTGAATCAAAAATCACTTTTAAACCAGCACCTGATAATTTTGGTATTCGATTCAAACGTATGGATGTAGAAGGCTGTCCAGAGATTAGGGCAGATATTGATCATGTTGTAGATATTTCAAGAGGGACAACCATTGCAGAAAATGGTGTTAAAATCCATACTGTTGAACATGCATTGGCTGCCTGTGTTGGCATAGGTCTCGATAATGTTCTTATAGAATTAACCGAAAAAGAACCACCAGTGATGGATGGTAGTTCCATTGATTTTGTGGAAGCACTGTTAAAAGCAGGTATTGTTAAACAGGATACTCCACGAAACTATCTGGTTATAGATGAATCAGTTGGGTATACTGATTCTGAGCGAGGTGTGGATATACATATCATGCCCTCTGACCAGCTCAGGATCACTTTCATGATCGATTATAAATTTCGCACTTTGGGTACCCAATTCACTACAATGGATCAGGTTGAAAAGAATTTTGCTGAGGAAATTGCCCCTGCTCGAACATTTTGCTTTTTAAGTGAAGTAGAGACTTTAAAAGAAGATGGATTAATTAAAGGCGGAAATCTGGATAACGCAGTGGTAATTGTAGATAAAGATATTGATCAAACTGAAGCAGATAATTTAAAAAGTCTATTTGGGATCAAACAGGAGATTAGTTTGGGCGCGAATGGTACCTTGAATGGGAAAGAGCTCCGGTTCGAAAATGAACCAGTTCGCCATAAAGCCTTAGATTTAATTGGTGATCTGGCCCTATTGGGGATGCCTTTAAAAGGCCATATTATTGCATCAAAAAGTGGCCATGCTGCGAATGTAGAGTTGGTTAGAAGAATTAAAAATGTTTACGAAAAGAAAATTTTACAGCAAAAATATCAAAAGAACGGATCAAAAGAATTCATGTTTGATATTAATTCCATACTAAATCTTTTGCCACACCGCTATCCATTTGTACTTGTAGATCGAATTATAGATATGACACCTGGCGAGAAATTAATTGCTTTTAAAAACGTAACAATTAATGAACCTTTTTTTCAAGGTCATTTCCCTAATCAGCCTGTTTTCCCAGGTGTTTTGGTACTTGAAGCTATGGCTCAGGCAGGCGCTTTTCTTACTTTGAATAGTCTTGAAGATCCAATGAAAAAAAATATGTACTTTTCAGCCTTATCAGATTCAAAATTTCGTCACCCCATTATCCCAGGAGATCAACTTCGTCTTGAAATGACACTCGCTAATTTTCGATTAGGGACAGCCTTACTGATAGGTAAGGGGTATGTGGGTGATAAACTTGTCGCGGAAGCCAAATTAAAAGCAACGGTGGTGGACCGGGCAGGAGCCTGACTCCATCGCAATACACTCCACAGCTTTAATTTCACCTAAGGCCGAACTGGGCCAAAAGGTTTCAGTTGGTGCAAATACTGTTATTGAAAACGATGTTATTATTGGTGATGGTACAACTATAGGTAATCATAATACAATCTGTCGAGGGACAACGATAGGATCAGATTGTACTATTTATCACAATACATCCATTGGGGAAGCACCCCAAGATATGAAATATTCAGGTGAAGAAACGCATACATTTATCGGCAATAATGTATCAATTCGTGAATCAGTCACAATTAATCGTGGAACGATTGCCTTTGGAAAAACAATCATTGGAGATAATGTCTTATTAATGGCTTGTGCCCACGTGGCTCATGATTGTATTGTGGGGAATAATACAATCATGGCAAATCTTGCTACCTTAGGTGGACATGTTGAACTTGGCGAATGGGTGAACCTGGGTGGTGGTGTCATGATACATCAATTTACAAAANTAGGTTCCCAATCGTTTATCGGTGGNGGTTTTCGTGCTGTTCAGGATGTNCCACCATTTATCATTGCTGCAGGAGAACCACTNAAGTTT
Source organism: Fidelibacterota bacterium (assembly GCA_002704905.1). GTDB lineage: Bacteria > Fidelibacterota > Marinisomatia > Marinisomatales > TCS55 > TCS55. The sequence continues at coordinate 25,023 of PAIR01000007.1, read as the reverse complement.
AGTGGNATTAATAAAATTGGATTAAAAAGAAGAGGTTTTTCANACGAANAGAGAGGATTAATAAAAAAAGCTTACCGAACCTATTTTATGTCGAAATTAAATCGCAAAGAGGCCTTATTTAAAATAAAATCTGACTTTCCTCAAAGCGATCAAATAAAAGCAATAATTAAATTTATTGAATCTAGTGAACGAGGTATTATTTAATACCATTTTTACGGGGATAAAGTCAATGCGTTGCATTATTTTTTTGTTTATTGTTTCACTAACATTTGGCCAATGGTCTTCATTCCAACTATCAAGCTTGAAAGATNTAAATAAAGAATCCAGAACACTTTTTCGTTATGGTGGACTTATGGCAACTAATCAGCCTTTATTAGAAATAAATGGAAAGAAAAGAATTGCCTTGGGTGGATCATTAAATAAAGGNTTATCAAATTCTGGTATTATTCCATTAATACATGGTCAAATAAAAGTATCNTGGAATTTGACATTTAGAGGAAGAATGGCNAGTTATTCTGCTAAAGAGGGAGNNGTTCAATTATATGGTTGGGGATTTTCACTAAGGCCNGGGAAACAGGAAGCTCTATCAAAATGGNTANTATTATTTGATGCTGGAAATTTGACTTCATATAATCAATTTAAATTAACTGCTATNCAGGCCATGGGTGTGCGCTCTTTAGTTTGGAAGAAAATACCAACCCATATTGGGTTTGGAATTAATATTATTAATCCAAATCAATATGCATTAACTGATAATGAAATTATTGTAAAGTCAAAGATTCAATCTAATTTTATTTATGTTGGAACAACTTTTAACCTTTTTGGATTTAAAACAATTCCACAATTATGGGCTGGTTCGGATTATAATTTNATTTCTATCAGTATTGTGGACACTTTTTGATTATGAAAAAAATATCAATACTTGGTTCAACAGGCTCCATTGGANTTAATGCATTAAATGTGATAGATAACTTNGNAGGACAATTTGATGTGGTTGCGCTTAGCGCTAATAAAAACGGCAAGAGATTAGTCAAACAAGCAAAAAAATANCATCCTGATTCTGTAGCTATTATTGATACCAATGAAGCAACTTATGTTGAATCAGCTTTAAAAAATTTAAANATTTCAATATTAAAAGGTCGTGAAGGATTATTAGAATTATCNANTAGAAACGATTTAGATATTATGATNAATGGCTTNGTGGGATCTTCAGGNATGGAACCNACGCTCAANGCGATTCAAGCNGGTGTNGATGTNGCGCTCAGCAATAAAGAAAGCCTAGTGATGGCAGGCGATATTATTAGGGTTGAAAAAGAAAAATCCGGAGCACAATTATTTCCNATAGATAGTGAACATTCTGCAATTTGGCAATGTTTATCGGGTGAATCAATAGATGATATTAATCGAATAATTTTAACTGGAAGTGGAGGCCCATTTCGCACTAGAAATGTAGATACCTTCAAAAAAATAAAACCAGAAGACGCACTTAAGCATCCAAACTGGGACATGGGTAAAAAAATTACTATCGATTCTGCAACTATGATGAATAAAGGGTTAGAAGTGATCGAAGCATTATGGCTTTTTGAATTGAATCCAGANAAAATAGATATTGTTGTGCATCCTCAATCGATCATTCATTCGATGGTGGAATTTAAAGATAAATCTATAAAGGCCCAGTTAGGGATACCAGATATGAAAATACCCATTCAATATGCAATGACCTATCCTCGACATTCTACTGCACATTGGGAACCCGTAGATCTGGTTAAAATTGGATCATTAACCTTTGAAGAGCCAGATTTNAACCGTTTTCCCTGTATTAGCTTGGCTTACGAGGCAATANGACAAAAAGGATCAACAGCAGCAGTATTAAATGTTGCCAATGAACAAGCTGTCTATAGGTTTTTAAAGCATGAAATTGGATTTGTTGAAATCTCCGAAATTATTGAAAAAACCTGTGAGCGACATGAATGGATTGAACACCCTGAATTAAATGATTTATTCCAATTGGAGGAATGGGCGACGCACTTTGTAAACTCTTTTGAAAGCAAATATAATTAATTAGAATGAAGTATCTAAAATGACAACATTATTAGCAGCTATAATATTACTTGGCGTAATAATCTTTATTCATGAANTGGGACATTATTTAGCNGCACGTTCTATTGGNGTAAAGGTTGAANGGTTTTCNATCGGATATCCACCAAGGTTAATNACCNTTACATCNGTCCCAAATGGATGGGAATTTCGATTTTTCTTTTATAAAAAGAATAATGAAGGGAGGTTAAAATGGAGCACTATTAATAAANTAAAATTTTCTAGACCCGGNCGTAAAGGAACGGGAACAGAATACTGTTTGGCTGTTGTTCCTTTTGGTGGATATGTTAAAGTTGCCGGNGTTATNGATGAGAGCATGGATACTACGTTTGAACACAAACCATATGAATTAATGAGCAAACCAAAATGGNAGCAGATNTGGTTCATGAGTGCCGGTGTTATTATGAATACGGTATTAGCATTTATTATTTTTACAGGATTATATAATTATACAGGAAAGCCTGTNATATCAAAAANCCCTNTAATTCATGAANTAATTCCTGATTTACCAGCGTTTAAAGCAGGATTAAAGTCAGGTGATATAATTAAATCAATAGAAGGAAAATCAATTGATACTTGGAATGACATAACGGTTGAGATTTATCCTCGNCCAAATCAAGAAATCGATTTAACNTNCATCAGAGATGGTCAATTAAACTCATTAAATTTGATAACAAGTTTTCAGGTTAACCCAGAAACAGGTGATACCTTGGGTGCAATTGGAGTTCGTCAGGAGTTTAAGTACTTACCAACATCATTTATTGAAAGTATGCAAATGGGAGNNACTGCCACTGTCCGTGGATTTGGAATTATAATCCTTTCTATACGAATGCTTACTTCNGGGCAAGCCTCTATAAAAGAATTGGGAGGNCCCATTATGATTGCACAGCTTGCAGGAGAAACAGCCAAAGCTGGGTGGATACCCTTTTTATCCTTAATGGCTCTAATCAGTTGNAACCTTGCTTTTATAAATATTTTGCCTATTCCGGGATTAGATGGNGGGCATATTTTTATTACATTGATTGANGGGATAATTCGTAGACCACTNACAATGAAAATGAGGATGGCNATTCAGCAGATTGGTATGGTTTTACTATTAATGCTAATAGTAACGGTTATGGTGAATGACATAGGTCGTTTATTCAGCAATTAATTATTAATCAATTTCTTTTAATATAAGAGTCATGGAACCAAATTTCATTTTAATCTGAATTTTTACAGGAAGCTTTCGTTCATCATCACTAACCCAGATTTGCATATCACCCTGATTTTTAAACAAGTTTTTCCCGTCATTGAATGGTCGAATAACCTTGCACAAAAATGTCCCTAATGGTGAACTAATTTNTTCCTTACCGGTCATCTGTAAATTATAATGAACAATTCGCCTTCCCTCGNANGATGAAAATGACATAACTTCATTTTCTNTGAGTGTGATTACCCTAAGGTAATAAAACATAGAAAAAGGATCACGCGCTTTAAAATCAATGCCAACTTCTTTAGTTTTTGTTGTTGCTATAGATTTATCATAATCAAATCGAACATCAACTTTTTTANTGTATGATCCTTCGTTAATATCTTTTTTAAGACGATGNGTAAAAAACTCCTTTTTGTCCATCCAAATATCAATTCTATCATNGATTTTAAAAATTCGATTTGCCAACCCTTTGGTTTGTGCGAAGAATGATACATGGTAGGAATCAATCCCATTAAATTTTTCAATACCACTGACAAAAAGTTCTGCCTCTCCTACGGGTACAAGATTAAACTGGGCTGAATATTTTAAAGANTCACCAGCTTTAAAAGGCACTTCACCTGAAAAGGAATATGAGTAGAGTAGGATNAATGTTAATATATTTTTCATTCTCGAATAACAACCAATTTAGACTTTTCCAGTTTATAGATTGTTGATCCACTTGAATCTGGGAGTGTTCCATCATCGATTAAAAGGTCAAACTCCCCAGCAAAATTTTGAATAATATCATCAGGATTATTTAATGGTTTTTCTCCGTATCGATTAACAGAAGTAGTTGTGATTGGAAAACCTAATTTTTCGCTTAAATCGGGCCCAAATGAATGGGCTGGAATCCGAATACCTAAGCTATTATCACTGCCCATAATAATTGGGTGAACAATACCTGTTTTGACAGGTAGGATAATAGTGGTTGGACCTCGCAAAAATTTTTTTACCATTTCCCAATCTTCATAAGAAATATCTGTCCATGATAATACAGTACTTGCATTTGGAGCAATGACACTCATTGGAGCAGAACGCCTCTTAATTTTATTTAATCTCTGGATTGCCAATTCGTTTCTTGCATCTACTCCGAAGCCGTATAAGGTATCTGTTGGATAAACGATTACTCCACCATATAAAATGGCATTACCNGCTGCCTGAATGGCATTATCTGAGNCAGCCTGAATACGATCAATTATTTTATCGTTCATACTTTCACTTTTGTTTTCCATTTACGGTGAAACCAGAAATAATGATCGGGNTATTGACGTATTTTTTCTTCCAACATATGGATATATGTTTGAGTGATTGTTTCAATTGATGAATTACTATTTGTTTCAATCTTAGAAAATGAAATAACAACTGTGCCATCTTTTTCTTTATGTGCTAAAGAAAATACCATTGGTGACCCAGTACGTAGGTGGAAGATTGCGCTGCCCTTTGGTGTGGATGAGGGATGTCCAAAAAACTTAACAAATACACCTTTACTTTTAGCATCCTGATCACTAGCTAGGATAACTATTTTGTTCATTTCAAATAATTTATACATATTATCCAATGAAGATTTCCTATAAATATGGTTCATACCGTAGGACTCGCGTAATTGTTTGAAAAATAAGTCAGCCCCNGCATTCTCTTGCCGTTGGATGATACCCCAGATAGGATACCCATTTTTTCCCAGCCATGAGCCCCATAATTCCCATAATCCAAAATGAGCCGTGATAAGNATAACTCCCTTTCCANTTNCANNTGCTTNATCAAGAATGTGTTGNTTATCNATTCGAAAATTGANTGATTCGANAGATTTTGGTAGAGCAAGAAATTCCAAAATATTAGAACTAACTAAACGATAAGTCCCTTTTAATACATTATCAATCCATGCGTCCGTTTCTTCTGGGAATGCCTTTTTAATATTGTTAAATGCCTGTTTTTTCCGCACGGGTATTCGGTTATACGCAAAGGCGCCTAATTTATTTGCCAGTTGTGATCGTTTTAGATTTGGCAATTGGCGCATCCGTCGTGAGATTACATGTAATAGCCGATAGGTAAATTTATCTTTNAGATTCATAAATGGCGTTTACTGTTGAAGGCCATAAGGAAAGAAATTACTTCAAATTTCCTTTTACCATCATTGATTTTATCCAACATAACGGGTAAACTCAATGGAATGAAGAACCGTATTTTATTCATACTTATTTTCATCTTATCTATTGGGCAATCACAAATTGTTTATAAAGTACCGATACATGATACTATTGATTTAGGGCTCCCCCCTTTTATTGAACGAAGCATTAAAATGGCAGAAGCAGATAAAGCCGAAGTGATTATTTTTGATATTGATACATTCGGAGGGCGTCTCGATGCGGCCACTCAAATTAAAGATGCCATATTAAGCACAAAAATCCCAACCATTGCTTTTATTAATCGACGAGCTATTTCCGCAGGAGCGCTCATTTCCCTTTCATGTGAAAAAATAGTAATGACAAGTGGCGGAACCATTGGTGCTGCTACGGCGGTGGATATGTCCGGAAAAAAAGGGAGTGAAAAAGTAATTAGTTATATGCGGGAAGAAATGGCTGCTACTGCTGAAAGTCGAAATCGTAACGTGGATATTGCCAAGGGGATGGTAGATGAAGAATTATCTTTTACCCATTTGATTATAAGTGGTGATTCCGTTAAAGTTTTGGATCTTGAAGGGCGAAAAGAAGGAAAACTAATAACCCTTACAACAGAATTAGCGATTAAGTATAAAATATCTGATGATCAGCAGGAAACATTTGAAGAATTATTATTATCTCTCGATTTGGGTGATGCTGAGATAAAAAGCACTAGAGAGAATTGGTCCGAAGCCTTCGTCCGGTTTTTAACAAACCCTGTGGTTGCATCTCTACTAACCACGTTTGGCTTTTTGGGTATTTTATTTGAGCTTCAAAGCCCCGGTTGGGGCATCCCTGGCTCTGTAGGAATAGTTTGTTTGACCCTATCTTTAAGCGCTTCATTTATTGCTAGATTAGCTACCATGACAGATATGTTGATAATATTCGCTGGCATTTCGCTTTTGGTCTTAGAAATTGTTATCATTCCTGGGTTCGGCTTTGCGGGGATCGGTGGTATCGGTTTAATTTTATGGGGATTGTATGAACTGTTATTGCCAGATATACCCATAGGACCAGAAGTCGAAGCAATGGCTATGTGGGGATTTATTATTGGTATCATTGGTAGCTTGATTGGATTGGTTCTCTTATTTAAGCTTATGGTTAAAACAAACTTTTGGAAAAAACTTACCTCTCCTGGTGTTGAGGGTGCTGAAGAGGGGTATAGCACTTCTGTTGGTTGGGAAAATTTGGAGGGAATGGAGGGCATATCNCAATCTGACCTACGGCCCTCTGGTTGGGCTTTGGTGGATGGCCAGCGCATTTTTGTTGTTAGTGAAGGTGATTTCATAGAAAAAGAATGTAAATTAAAAATACANTCGGTAGATGGAAACCGAGTTGTTGTACGTAAACTTAACTCAGAGGAATAAATTATGGATACTGCAGGAATTATTATGTTAGCNCTCTTANTAACTTTTGTTATTCTATTATTTTATTTTGTGCCTATTGGCATGTGGATNCAAGGCGTGGTTAGTCTTGGTATAGGAAGAATTACAATTATTGATCTTATACGGATGCGATTGAGAAAAATTTCACCAAGACTCATTGTAGATGCTGTAATAAATACACATAAAGCAGGATTAATAAATGTAAAAACCGATATGTTAGAAACGCACTACTTAGCAGGGGGGAATGTTANTAATGTTGTTTTGGCCTTGATTGCATCTGACAAAGCAAAGATACCTTTGACTTTTGAAACAGCGACAGCTATTGATTTAGCTGGAAGAGATATTAAGACGGCTGTTGAAACTAGTGTATATCCGAAAGTAATAGATGCTCCTCGAGATGGNTTTTTATCAGCTGTNGCAAAAGATGGCATCGAATTAAAAGCTCGAGCACGTGTAACTGTGAGAACAAATATCCCTGGTCTAGTAGGTGGAGCAACGGATGATACAATTATTGCACGAGTTGGAGAAGGTATTGTTAGTGCAATTGGATCATCCGCTAATTATGGTGGTGTACTTGAAAATCCTGATAATATTTCAAGAGCTGTACTAGAAAAAGGATTAGATGCAGGTACAGCATTTGAAATATTATCAATAGATATTGCCGATTTAGATGTAGGCAAAAATGTTGGCGCACAACTCCAAACTGATCAGGCAGAAGCAGATCTTAGAGTTTCTCAAGCAANAGCAGAAACAAGACGAGCTATGGCNGTTGCTGAAGAACAAGAAATGAGNGCAAAAACACAGGAAATGCAGGCCAAAGTCGTTGAGTCTGAGTCTCAAGTCCCNTTAGCTATGGCCCAGGCTTTTCGTGAAGGTAAGTTAGGAGTTTTTGATTATGTAAATATGAAAAATATCCAGGCCGATACAGATATGCGTGAATCTATTTCTGGAGGATCTGATAGTGGAACAACTTCAGCCCCTGAGCGAGATAACGATTAAATGGAAGGCCTGGGCTATTGGATCTTTATAGCAGTACTTTATCTGCTGTCGGCGTTGATGAAAAAACGTCAACAGCAGGTGCCTGCCTCTCAAGATTCTGATTCTCCAAAAGAAAAAAAATCTAATCTGTTCCAGGCGGAGTTTCTCCAAGATCTATTTGGGGATATGAAGGAATATGTAAGTGAGCCCGAAGAAGTAATAATTGACGAATTAGCTGATTTAGATATTGCTGAAAAAGATATAGAACCTGAACCNATTNATATTCNGGAGGAACNTGANCACGTTGTTTTTAAAGATTNATCTGAACAGGAACCTGAACCGAATTATAAAAAATACGAATTCTGGAAAAAGGNAAAAACTAAAANNGTAGAANTNGATNTTATGTTTAATAATATAAATGATTTGAANCNGNGNATTATTATGAAGGAAATATTGGATAAGCCGNGGGCAATAANAAGAACANTACGATAAAAAANAAATAAAGATTAACGNTCTTTATTTTTAGCTNCTTAAATTAATTTTTTAACTAAACCTTCTATGTTTTTATGAAGTTCTTTTTCTGTNCCATCATTATGTANAACAAAGTCAGCTAAATTAACTTTTTCTTTTTCNGGCCATTGGAATTCAATACGTTTTAATATTTCTTCACGNGAAAGTGTTTCACGTCCTANTGCTCTTTCCATTCGATGTTTTAACTGTGCAGTTACTACAATCACATAATCNAAATGCACATCATAGCCAGACTCAAAAATTAGNGCACCATCAACAATAAAAATACCATGCTTTCCTACATTNAGNACTTNGTTGAATTCTTTATCNATTAAATTATAGATATAAGGATGNACTACTGAATTTAANCGTTGTTGATGATCCTGATCCTGGAACGCAATTCGTGCNAGTTTCTTTTTATTNACANNNNCCGTACCATCAATAATATCTGTCCCAAACTCAGCAATTAGCTCATTCTGTACTGTTTCATTTGTAGAAATTAGATTTTTTGCTTCTTCGTCCGCGTTAATAACATAGGCTCCCAATGAACTAAAATGTTGACTCGCAGTGCTTTTGCCGCTGCCAATACCTCCCGTTAGTCCTACTCTNAGCATTCTATCTTAAAACTTTCAAAATACGTTTTGTAATTTCAGNAATATCACCAAGGGCATCCACTTCTTTAAGCAAATTTCTCTTTTTATAGTATTCTAATAATGGTGCAGTCTGACCCCAATATATTTTTTGCCGCTGTCGGATTACATCTGGCGTATCATCACTGCGTCCAGANCTCAGACCACGATTTATAAGTCTTTGAACAAGNTCATCTTCATCTGCTATTAAACTGATNGCACTGTGTAAAGTNTGTGATAAATTTTGCATGATTACTTNCAATCCTTCTGCTTGAGGAATAGTCCTTGGGAAACCGTCTAAAAGATAACCTTNTTGAACATTCTCTTTNTTNAAACAGTTATTTATTATNCCTAAGAGAACCTNATCAGGTACAAGTTTGCCATTATCGATATATGTTTTAGCCTTATTACCAATTTCAGATTTGATAAAAATTTCTTCTCGTAAAATATCACCGGTCGATAAATGAATTATATCAAAATTCTCACAAACTCNTTTTGCCTGAGTGCCTTTTCCAACACCCGGAGGACCTAAGAATATGAGTCTCATTAACTTTTTCCCATCTTATTCTAAATTAATAGACCAGCAACNGTTGCCGTAAGCCAGGATGCCAATGCACCGCCAATCATAGCTTTNGTAACTAGTTTTGTCAAATCTTTTTTCCTTTTAGGAGCCATGCCACCAATACCGCCCAATTGAATACCAATTGACCCAAAATTGGCAAAACCNCAAAGAGCATAACTGGCAATAATAGCAGTTCTTTCTGAAATTTGGCCTGATGCCATAATANCTTTGAGATCACCATAAGCGATCAATTCAGTAAAAGCTATCTTTTTNCCCATTAGTGTACCCATCATGGCCGATTCTTCCCATGGGACACCCATGGTCCAGGCTAGGGGTTGAAAAATNAATCCTAGTATTTGATCAATTGATGTATTAGCAAAGCCTAATAAGTAATTACNCATGGCAACCATTGAAATAAATGCTACCAACATAGCTGCAACATTTGCTGCTAATTTCAATCCATCCGTAGCACCGTTACTCAAGGCTTCCATTGCNTTNGAGCTGGTTTTCTCAACATCAATTTTTAGATCGCCCATTGTTTCTGATATTTGGGTTTCAGGATAAATAATTTTTGCCACGACCAGTGCTGCTGGGGCAGACATAACAGANGCGGCTAAAAGATGTCCAGCAATTCCGGGAATATCGGTAAGCCACTTCACATAAATTGCCATTATACCTCCGGCAACCGTTGCAAATCCGCCAACCATTACTGCCATAAGTTCAGATTTGGTCATATTATTAATAAAAGGTCGAACCATAAGAGGNGCTTCAGTTTGCCCNACAAAAATATTAGCAGATACGCTTAATGTTTCGGATCCACTGGTTCCCATGGTTTTTTGCATAGCCTTGGCAATCCATTTTACAATGAATTGAATAATGCCAAAATGATATAGCAAGGCCATAAGACTTGAGAAAAAAATGATAGTTGGAAGGGCGCGAAATGCAAAATTAATTAATGCTACATGAAAGCCGACTTCAGAAATAAAAGATGAAAAAAGAAAATCTCCACCAGCATCGGAAAAACTAATCAATTTTGAAATAGCCTTATCAAAAAATCCAAAAATAGGCTTTCCAATTGGAGTCTTTAAAATGAAAAGAGCAAAAATAATTTGCAATCCCAATCCCCAGCCAACAATTCGGTAGTTAATTTGTTTACGATTGTTCGACAAAGCGAATGCAATACCTAAAAGAACCACAATGCCAAGAATACCAGTCATTTAATTTTTCGGTGCCTCAAAACAATTTCTACAACGTGCTTCATAAACGTCACTTTCACCAATAACAACCTGTTTTGAATCTTTAATGGTCCGCTGACTGCATGAAGCAGGGTTACCACATTTTACACAGATTGCACGAAATTTATCAAGGTAATCTGCTTCACACATAAGGGCTGGCATAGGACCGAAAGGGATTCCTTGAAAATCTTTATCTAAACCTGCAACAACAACACGTTTATTTTGCTTAGCCAAAGTTTTACATACATTAATAATGTCATCATTAAAAAATTGAGCTTCATCAATTCCAATAACATCCATTCCTACAGAACGATCTATTATTTCATTAGCATTTTTTGCCAAAACAGATTCCAATTTAGATTGATTATGTGAAACAATATGATTGGAGCTATAGCGAGAATCAATCTTGGGTTTAAAAATAATAGTCTTCATTTTTGCAATTTCAGCTCGGCGGATTCTACGAATTAATTCTTCTGTTTTTCCACTGAACATACTGCCGCAGATTACTTCAATCCAGCCAGCATTATTAGGAGTAAGTGTCATTTAATTTTTTGAATATTTTCTATCTCAAGAAAGAATAGTGTTAATTTTTGTTCTTAGGAGATCTATTGCTACCTTATTTTGCCCTCCCTCAGGTATAATAATATCGGCAAAATATTTACTTGGCTCAACAAATTGTTGGTGCATTGGGAGCACTGTTTTCAAATATTGCTTAATAACTGAATTAACTGTTCGATCTCGTTCCTCTAAATCTCTAGAAATACGACGAATCAAGCGAATATCGTTCGGTGTATCTACAAAAATCTTTATATCCATCAACTCACGAAGAGATGGGTAATGAAGAGTTAAAATACCTTCGACTACAATTACATGATGCGGATCGACTTTTCGCGTTTTATTACTTCTTGAATGGGTCGAAAAATCATAGACTGGAATTTCTATTGAATGTCCTTTTATTAGGCTAATAAGCTGTTGGTTAAATAATTCAATATCAATAGCATCAGGATGATCAAAATTTTGATTGTGGCGATTTTCTAAAGATAAACTCGAAAGATCAGAGTAATAAGCATCCTGCTCTACTACAACGACTTGACCTTCACCATATTCTTCCAACAGTTTTTTAGCAATTGATGTTTTACCAGAGCCAGTGCCACCAGCAATACCGATTAAAATGGGTGAAATACTCATGTTAGTTTTCTTACATCAAAAGGATTAGGCAAAAGTACTTTGCTTGTGGTCTCAATAATTAGATTATCTTTATCACAGATATAAATAGGAATATCTCCACACAATTCCCAGATAACCTGCCGGCATGCACCGCAAGGAAAACCGCCATTTTCTGTAGCGACAGCAAGGGCCTTAATTTCAGTTTGATCTTCAGAAATAGCAGTGAATAATGCTGATTGTTCTGCGCAATTTGATAAAGGATAACTTGCATTTTCTACGTTGCAACCACCAATTATATTACCATTTGCAATTTCTACGGCTGCACCTACTGTATAATTTGAATAAGGTGCTCTCGCCCTCTTGCGCATTGAAATGGCTTTTGAGATTAATTCATTCATTTTTTCAATGTATTAAACCAAGCTATAGCACCTGCATAAGCGATAAATACTGAACTAGTATGTGTTCCATTTGGAATTATTATTAAGTCAATATCAGCACCGTTTGCTTTTAGACTATCATGTGCAATTACAGAATTATTGTATCCAACAGTGATATCATTTTCACCATGAAATAATTTTATAGGAGCTTTTGGTGACCAGCCTACCAAACTATTTTCTGCAAATGCATTTTTTAGTTCTTTTTCTCCATCACCCAGATAATCTGTAAGAAATTTAGCTGAAAATAAATCTTTAATCTTATTAGTCAGGTCTTTATTTGCTTCTCCGATAGTTTTTGTCCCATCCATCAACTGAGGTATCCGCTCTGCAAAGGGACTTTGAAAAAATTCACTTGCAGGTCGATTCATATTTTCAATCTCATTATAAGACATATAAGTAAATGAGGTATATCCAGGCTGAGAATATGTTTCTCTGCTTAATATTCTTTTTGATGCATATCGCATATCATATGGTCCTGCCATAGGGGCTGAAGCAGTTATAGAAAATTCATCAGCGTATTTTTCTTCGATGAGTTTGTGTGTTGCCATTGCAACGTATCCACCTTCTGAATATCCAATTACAAATAACTGGTCATTAAGTTGAATATCATTTCCACATGCAAAATTTTTTGTTGCTCGCGTCATATCAACAACCCCTTCTGCAACAAATGCATGTACNTAAGGATGAACAACATCATTTGAAACCCCTAANCCTAAAAGATCAGGTGAANAACCAATATATCCGATAGAGGCNGCAAANATTGCATCAAATCCTNNTANNGGNGTGATGGAAGCCACATTTGAACGTTTTGATTCTGTTCCATGTTGCCCGGAATAAATTGGATATTTTTTCCCGGAATTATTTTCATCTGGAATATAAATGGCACCTGATGCCTGCCTTGGGTTTCCATTCCAATCTACTGTTTCATAAACAATACTATATACTTTTACATCNAGCACTGGCACTACACCTATATCAATATTATTATCTTTTAAAAAGTCAGTCAAATAACTGGCACTAATTGTACCTAAGGGCAGAACAGAGATTACGTGACCACGACCTGTTTCAGTAGTGGCACAATCTTCTGTTATTGTCCCCTCACATCCGATAAGAAGTATAATGGACAAAATGNTGTTTTTTCTAAAAAAATATTTCATATNGTATATGTACTCTTATTTTTCTAATCGGATAAGTTTAAAGGCTTGATGTAGCATGATGCCAGTAATAAATCCNCCCACATGGGCAAACCACGCCACTCCTCCGGTTGTATCTAATCCAAGGCTACCCAGGCCATTGGTTAACTGGTTAAAGAACCAAAAGCCTAGCACAAAACTTGCAGGTACACGAATAGTGGTAAAAAAGATAATAATAAAAATAAACACATGTACTCTGGCCTGAGGGAAGCGAATCATATATAATCCCAATACACCTGCAATAGCTCCAGAGGCGCCTACCATGGGGATTTGTGATTCAGGATTCATGAGGACTTGACATAGTGCTGCTACCACACCGCACAGTATATAAAATAGGGCATATCGCTTATGACCAAGAGTACTTTCAACATTATCTCCAAAAATCCAAAGAAACCACATATTCCCCAAAATATGAGCAATACCGCCATGGAGAAACATGGATGTAAAAATCGTTAAGATTGAAAACTCAGATGGAATAAGCCCAAATGTGTAAATGAAAATATATTNAGCTTCAGGGTCTTTTATTCCCATGTTAAATTGAAACAGAAATACAATTACATTGATAACAATTAATCCGTAAGTCACATAAGGGATAAGCACCCTTGGATTATCATCTTTATAAGGGAAAAACATCAGTACACCTTGAACTTAATATCTTGACTAGTTTCATTCTCTGCTCGATCTCGGATTTTAAGTTGAATTGTATGTGTACCAATGGGCAGAGGTCGATCCAATTCGTAAGTAATAACTTTTAAATTAGGTTGGTAGGCGTAAATCAAGGGTTGGCTATCTAATCTTAATTCGAATGAATCTTCCACTGGTTCAAAGCCTGAAAGGTTATCTTCAATTTTAATCTTGAATTGATTAAGCTCTAAAGATGGATAATTCCCATTATTCCCAGGATGAATGGATTTTATTTTAGGCGGAATAACATCCTCAATAATAGCAATGGCATCGAGATGATNNACTTCACCTGTTAGAACTTGTCTCTCTTTATTNTTNNCTGTNGGAATAAATGACCATCCTNCNTTCTGATCATAATAATAAAGATGCATTTTATCTTTATCTTTTAGTTTGGATGAATAACGAATTCCAATATTAACGGATTTTAGAAGTGGTCGTTCAAAGGGTTGTAACTGGTAAACGCGNGATAAGAGATTTCCATTTTCTACTGGTGCATGTTTGTGAACAGCTTCAATCCACATAAGAGTAGGACTAGTTATGGATGATTTTGTTGTCCGGATTGAACAAAAACTATCTTTGGAAACGGCTGTGATAGAGGAGCCGGGCATGGCAACTGTGTATGGAAATTCAAACCGAACCTGCCTTTCGATTGATGCATTTAATATAGCTTCGATCTGATCAACATTTTCAAACCAAATAGGAGGAATCGGTTTTGTCAGATAGACCGATGGTTGGATTTGATTCAATGGAATTGTTTCATACTGATATTCTCCCTTCAATCTCAGGGAAAAGTTGGCAGACACTATCTGTTCGGGNTGGATCTGTACATAAATACCGGCATCAGTATGTGAAATATCCATATCTACATTGACACTTAAATAATCGCCAACAACTTTATTATTTATCCAATGTACAGGTTTAGATTGTGCACCCAATTTATTTTGTGCGATGAACTGGATTGCTTTTCGATTAGCCTGTTTTTTAGGAACTGTAACTATACGCCCCGCTTCTATAGGTTCAGAAGATTGGATTGATATTTGTTCATCCGCATAACCAAAGGGTGTAAAAGAATAAGCAATTACAGATTTGATGGGGATAGTAATACTTCTTGGCTGAATCAAAAAAGATAGGAGATCCTCCGTTTCCCCCAGCGGTTCCAATGTGATATCAAAGGGCATCATATTAAAAACAGTTCCATGGATTACTCGGGTATTCTTAAGAGCATCCATTACAAGAATTTTTATATCATGATATCCTGGGGTGAGATCTAAAATACCATTGGTTGAATCAGCATGAATAGGTACCCTTGGATCAGCTTCATTGCGGTATAATTTTATGAAATTTCCAAAATTCAAACGGGCATTACGATAATCTTTAATGAAATTTGCTGTGGGCCGCCAATTATAATCTAACCGGTCGAATTGGAGAGTATGATGTAGCCTTTCGTCGATAAAAACTTCAATCCGATGAGGTTGATAAATATTATTGGAACCCTGTCTTTTATCAAAAGTTTTAATTGACAGCCCAAGCCTTCCAGAAATATTAATTGTATCAGGAGTATGATATTCACCTGTTNTATCTCTAAACAATGAAAAATTTTGGGGTAACTGATTACCATTTACCCAACTTTCAGAGTTGAGTGGGATGAATGATATTTCTTCAGCAATCGGCGCTATTCGATCTGCTTGGGACAATCCATTGGTAAGTGGATTTAGAGTTTGCCCATTTTTATTCCGAATCTCAAAATGAAGATGAGGCCCAAATGAAAATCCTGTATTTCCCGAATAAGCAATAATATCCCCTTTCTCAAATATGAATTCTTGCGGAGATAAAAAAATATTGGTCATATAAGTTTGCCCAGCGTCTTGTTTTTCTTTTAGGCGGTCTTCAAGTTGGGGAGTGAATTTGCTCAAATGGGCATATACGGCAGTTTGGCCATCATCCATGGTAAGGTAAAGGGCTCGACCATAACCGGAATAGTTGGTAACAATACGAGAAATATAGCCGCTAGAGACAGCATATACTGGATGACCAGTAGTTCCTTTGGTTTTCATATCCAACCCAAGGTGATACCCTGTAGCACGAAACTCCCCAAAGTTGGAGGATAAATGTTTACCCACATCTGTTGGCCAGGTGTAATCCTGAGTCAGAATGGGTGACATGGTAAGTGCTAGGGCAGTAAGCAGTCTCATAAGATAAATTGCTGAGATAGGTCCTCAATTTATCTCAGATAGATGAAGAACGCATAAATAAATAGTGACATATTGAACAAAAATAGGGAGCATAGAACAAAATAATCTAAAAGACTTGAATTGCGTTAAATAAATGATGTAAAATACTTACGAGTAACTTACGAGTATTAGTTAAAGTCATGAGACAACAGTTATCCTTAAAACAACAACAATTTTTAGATTTTATTCAACATTATACTGTTGAATATCGTCAAGCACCTTCCTACCAAGAAATTATGAATGGAATGGGGTTTGGCTCTTTAGGAACGGTTCACTGGTATGTTAATGCCCTAACTCACAACGGCCATTTAAACCGATCTAAAGGTCCTAACGGTAAGCGGGCTTTAATTCTTACTAATGAGGAAGAATATATGGTGACCCGCCTACCGTTATTGGGTTTGATCGCCGCAGGAGAGCCAATTGAAGCATTAGAAAATGCAGAATCTATTTCTGTGCCTCCAGCTTTTGTAAATGATAATAATTTTGTATTGAAGGTAAAGGGAGATTCCATGATAGGGGATCATATTGATGATGGAGATTATATTATTGTTCGAAAATCTATTGAAGCTAATCCAGGTCAAATCATAGTGGCGCTTATTAATGGTGAGGCGACTCTAAAAAGATATCATCCAGTTAATGGCGAAGTGGAACTTCATCCTCGGAACCCAGCTTATCCTGTAATTAAGGTAAAAGCGGAAGATCGGTTTCAAATTAATGGTGTCCTCCTTTATTCTTTTAGAGAATATTAGGACCTATTTTTTAATTTAAAGCGCATAGCATGAAATATCGGGGGAAAGTGGCACTTCAGTTTCATCCTATCTCAGGGCAAACTTCATTTCAAATTCCCTTGATGAATTCTGCTGTAGCAGCGGGTTTCCCATCTCCTGCCGAGGATCATCTTGACCTACCGATTGATCTAAATAAATATTTAGTAAAAAATCCAGCGGCTACATTCTATGTTCGAGTTGATGGTGATTCAATGGATGAGGCAGACATTCATCAAGGAGATATCTTAATTGTGGATCGATCTGAATCTCATGGAACAGGAAGTGTAGTCTTGGCAGTCCTTAATGGTGAATTCACGGTTAAGAAGTTGATAAAAAAAGGTAATGAACTATATCTTGAATCCAGTAACTCTGCCTATGCGCCAATAAAGATTGAAATTGAAACAGATTTTAAGGTTTGGGGTGTGGTCACCTATGTTATTCACCGCCCTATTTAGTTATGTTTGCTTTGGTAGATTGTAACAATTTTTATGTCTCTTGTGAACGAGTATTTAATCCGAAATTAGATAATCATCCAGTGTTGGTGTTGTCTAATAACGATGGTTGTGTTATTGCTCGNTCAAATGAATGCAANNTATTAGGGATTGCNATGGGTGAACNAGCNTTTAAAAATCGAGCTCTGTACAGTCGTTACNAAATATCAGTTTTATCATCTAACTTTGCATTATATGGGGACATGTCTNAGCGAGTGATGTCTGTTCTTGCTCAACATAGTCATGCCCTAGAGGTTTATTCTATTGATGAAGCTTTTATTGGTTTTTCCAGCCCCTCAGATGAAGAGTTGTTGTCCAATCTGAACTATTTAAAAAATATCGTGGAACGCTGGACCGGAATTCCTGTATCTATTGGAGCGGCTCCAACCAAAACATTGGCTAAGGTAGCTAACCGTATAGCAAAGCGCAATACCGGCATTAAAATACTGATTAATCCATTAGATATTAACCATGCTCTTCAAGAGCTTATGGTGAAAGATGTTTGGGGCGTAGGTCGACGCCTTGAAAAAATGTTGAATAGTCATGGTATCCAAACGGCATTGGATCTCAGAGAGCAGACTACCGGATGGATTCAAGAATATATGACGATAGTAGGCCGACGTTTACAGNTGGAACTTAAAGGGACTGTCTGCTACCAGTTAGAAAGTAACCCTACAAATAAAAAACAGATCTGTACATCGCGCTCTTTTGGACGCTTGGTTGAAGAAGTAAGCGAATTAAAGGAAGCCGCTGCCATGTATGCTACTCGCTGTGCTGAAAAACTCCGCCGACAGCATTCTTGTGCNTGGGTTGTTAGAGTTTTTTTACATACAAATCCTTTTCNTAAAGAGCTCNCTCAATATCAGAACATAAGCTTTATCCAACTATCAGTACCTACNAATAGCACTTTACAGATAGTAGAGGCTGCTCTCTTAGGACTAAATACAATTTTTAAGGGTGGTTACCATTATCATAAATTGGGTGTAATTGTAGAGAATCTGGTGCCTGATAGATGTATTCAGTCTAATCTTTTTGACAAGCAGAATCATAAAGATCAAACAGCACTTATGAATGNGGTGGATTATATTAATAATAGTAATGGCCAAGATACGGTGAAGNTCGCATCTTTGGGGTTTCGTCAGCCTTGGAAAATGCGCCAAGCAAGTTTATCNCCTTGTTATACGACTCGCTGGAAAGATTTTATAACAGTAAAGGTTTAGTAGGGTATGATATCCAATCTAGATATCGTAAGAAAAAAATGTAAGAATGTAAATTTTACTCATAATTTTAATGACGCCCATGTTTCACATTATTCTATTTGAACCTGAGATACCACCAAANACAGGGAATATTATTCGCTTATCTGTAAATACAGGGTTTGAACTTCATCTGATCAAGCCTCTTGGATTTTCTGTAGATGATAAAAACTTAAAACGTGCCGGAATGGATTACATAAAACGAACTAATTTTAAAGTATGGAAGACTTTAAATGAATGCCTAAATAATATATCACCTAAATCGATCTATTCGGTGACCACTAAAGGAAAAATCCGCTATTCAGATCTTGATTATTACAAAGGAGATGCCTTTATTTTTGGNCCGGAAAGCCGAGGGTTATCAGAAAAAATTAGAGAAAAATATACATCTATTTATATGCCTATGAGAAGTGAAGGGCGAAGCTTGAACTTAGCCAATGCTGTATCAGTAATTACATATGAGGTTTGGCGGCAATTAGAGTTTATATAACCCAACTGGCTACATCGTCTCCAATGGCGATAGATGCAGTAAGGCCCGGTGATTCAATGCCGATCAAATTAATCCAGCCAGGGTAGCCTTTATCTTCTTCATGAGAGATATAGAAATCAGGCATAGGGTTTTCATTCATCCAAATTTTTGGACGAATGCCAGCATAGTCTGGNGACAAGTCATCCTTTTGAAGATCTTTTATATATAATTTTCCTTCGNTGTAAAATTGGTCTATCAAAGATGGTTCAACATCATAATTTTCTTTTCTTCNATCTATCCAGTGTGCGCTGGGACCGAGNTTAACGGATTGTGTTTCATCTAGAGTTAGGTGAATCCCCAATGATCCATGTGCTTTATCCGGCAGAGGATAAATTAAATGTTTAAAAACNTTCCTCCACTTAGATCCTAGTTTAAAGTAACAACCTTTAGAATATTTTAATGATGGAAAATTTTCTCCCAGCATTTGCGCTACTAAATCACTTTCAAGTCCTGATGCATTAATAACCCAATCACAGGAGACCTGTTCTATTTCATCATTAGCATTTTCAATCTCTAATTCATACCCTTCACTTAGTTGTTTTGCCCCAACAACACGTGATTTAAATAAATAATCATGATCATTAGTTTGGGAGTGTTTATAAAATGCAGTCATAAGTCCGTGAGCGGATACAATTCCAGCGCAACCCACATAAAGGGCAAGGTCTGCATCTACGTTTTGTTCGAGGNGTTGTATTTNTTTTTTATCAATNATTCGAACATCNNGAATNCCNTTAATTTNCGCATTTTNATTTAATNCTTCCAANTCTGCAATTTGATGTGTCTTTGCAACNATAAGTTTACCGCACTTATTCATCCAAACATGATTGGTTGAACAAAAATCATAAANACGCTCACGACCTCGTTTACAATAGGAAGCTTTTAATGAATCTGGCTCATAGTAAATCCCTGAATGGATTACTTCGCTGTTACGACTTGAGATTCCTCTTCCATAGGAGTCCTCTTTTTCTACAATAAGTACAGAATCGTTTGTTCGTTCACCAATGGCCTTGGCAATTGATAAACCTATAACACCTGCCCCAATTATTACAATATTGTACATGGGTTAACCAGATAATTTCTTTAATAGGTCACCGGTATAAATCCCTGTATTATGTCCATCCTTCCAGAAAGGCCGTAGGCCGTAATAGCCTACTGGTTGTAAACCATTGATTTGGTAACTAGAGGCGTTTAAAACTGGATCTGGACCTTTATATAAATTTCCCAATGCATCAGTTTCCCCTATGCAGGACGCACAGGGACACCGTTCCCTGAGGGATTTTAAAGAAACCATAGATTCACTTGTGTCAGAGAAAGAAACAAGCAAGTGGTCATTTACAATTTCATAATTTTCTATGGCAAGACTATCAGACATTCATTAATCCCTTGATTATTGATAACAAATTTGGATTATTTTAAAGATACGAGTAAATCCTTTTATCATTTTGTAGTTTTGGATATGAAAAAATTAATATTTAATAGAATATTTCTGCTCTTTGTATTAAGTGCAATGATTATTGCACAGAAAATACGCCCTAGAGATATGGGTTTGGAAATTGGTTTATTCAAAACAGGAGAATGGAATGCCATCACAGATGTATCAGGTGTTCAAGTTGGACACAAAACCCTTATTCAGGGAGATAGCGTTAGGACGGGCGTAACAATTATTAAACCCCATAGTGGTAACTTATTTAAAGATAAGGTCATGGGCGCGGTATATGTGACCAATGGCTTTGGTAAAGCTATAGGTTTTACTCAAGTGGCAGAGCTCGGGACGATTGAAACACCAATAGGTCTTACTAATACATTAAACATTTTTTTGGTAGCGAATGCAATTGTTGACTACATGATTGAAGAAAATCCAACAATTCGATCTGTAAACCCGGTGGTAGGTGAAACGAATGATAGTGGCCTCAATGACATCCAGGGCCGTCATGTACAAAAAAAACATGTATTTTCAGCAATTCATAATGCAAAATCAGGGCCTGTTTTAGAAGGCTCAGTTGGAGCTGGGACTGGTACACGGACTTTGGGTTTCAAAGGTGGAATTGGTACCGCCTCAAGGGTCTTACCAGAAGAAAGTGGGGGGTATACAGTAGGTGTTTTGGTTCAAACTAATTTTGGTGGATCTCTCATGATTAATGGTGCGCCCGTTGGTAGAGAATTGAAAAAATCACCTTTTTCTTCCAGTATTCCTTATGATGAAGATGAAGGCTCCTGCATGATAATTATTGCTACTAATGCACCTCTATCCAACCGAAATTTGAAACGAATGGCAAAACGTGTAGACCATGCCTTTGGGCGAGTTGGGGCATATTCATCAAATGGTAGCGGTGATTATGTCATTATTTTTTCAACCGCAAAAGGAATAGATAATGATGGAAAGACTATCAAGCGGGAAGAAATGAAGAACCGTTATATGAACGGTCTATTTTCAGGCACAGTGGAAGCAACAGAAGAGGCTATTATTAATTCTCTATTCATGGCTGAAACTGTTAGCAGTCGATATGGTAGCATGGAATCTTTACCGGTGGATAAGACCATGAAAATCTTAAAAAAATACAAAGCATTAAACTGGAATAAAAATNTATACCCATGGAAAAAGTAGCTGTAAATGAATTTGTCCGTAGACAAGTAAAAGGATCAGGTAANACTTATTCTGATTCACTNTCTTTTGAANAAATNACTGAAGATGCTGAACGNCAAATGGATGGTGGAAATTTTATNGAAGGATANCGAGATGGCGTTCGTATTGTTAAGGGCAGTNCANAATTNTCCAGCAAATTTGTNTGNCCNTTTGTAAAAATTGACGAAAATACAGTATTAGAATCATCATTAGTNAAAAGGCAGGATGGTGAAAAACCCTATATACAAACTCGGGCTAAAAATGGCNCGCCTTTGAATGCTGGCCGTGTTGAATATATCTTATANAGNCATGATGTATTGGCTGAGAACGATGAACAATCAACNGATGCCGAATGGGAGCTTATCAGTGTTCATGCTATTCCGGAAGGGGTAGATAAGCTACCAATGGGNCCAGTGACCATGATGCGGAATCAGTTAGAATTNCCNGGCGGAACCAAGGCTCAATATTCTTCAGATGAATGGGCCGAAGCGGTGCGATTCTGGCAACAGTATGCGGCCTTNGACAATTCCTNATNGTATGATNGTAATTGAATTATTATAAAAAAAGCCCCGCATTTCTGCAGGGCTTTTTTTATTTAGTCTTTATTAAAAACTATATCAGATTAGAATCTGACAGTTAGTCCCACATTAAAGTACTGTGGAGTGCCAAAGAAAACTTCTGCACTATCTGCATCATGATCNTTATCNNAANCATTGTACTGACTATTATCAGTTGCATCTTGAATATATNNTNCGTCNGTCAGGTTAAATACGTGGGCAAACACTTGCAAGTTAGCACCAGCAANCTGCATGGGCAGNTTNTAGTATGCATGTAAATCAATCTTACTATAGCTTGGNGCCATCCAAACTTGATCTCTATCAGCAGTGCCGCNNNTNATTTCNCTNGCACCAGGNCTCCAATCAGCGTAGTTCTTATCATAATAGTTCATAACTCCTTGAATGCTAAGACCAGACAATGGAGTTAACGTTGCACCTAAAACAAACCCTGTCTGAGGCATATCACCAACCCATAAGTCCTNCAAAGCATATNCATATTNAGTTTGAGTGGTNGTNNCCTNACTATAATCAGTGTAAAGACCTTTTGCATCGCCAGCAAATTTCCAATTACCGAATGAAGCTGCAAAATCAAGCCTTAACATATTTATAAGTTGTGCGGAACCTTCAACTTCGACACCACTATGACTTTGGTCTACACCTCTCAAGAATATAACATCAGTATCNCCGCTAGAACCCTGTCCAGTAGTGACTGATTTTGTTAGGTTACGATCTTTCCATTGCGTGTTATAGTAGTTTACTTTAACTGCATATTTGGATGCATTGTAATTCAATCCGACTTCCATGCTGTTGAACGTTTCATTTACTGGGTCTGACGCAACAGTACCATCATAATAAATCACATTATCCATAATTGGTGGCTTTTCAACNAAACCATAGTTACCAAATACAGACATGGTTTCATTAAGATCATACATTACTCCACCCTTTATCTGCATTGTAGAAATCGCATCCGCTTCGATTACTTTATTTGCAATGGTAAAATGATCTTGATAGGTATACGATATGCTAGAAAGTCCAGCCATACCATATGCACTTAGGGGCCCAGAAGTATAATTACCCTGACCATAAAATCCTAACCAGTCCACAGTAGTTGAGTTATGATATGCAATGATATCTCCTAGTCTTTTCTTTTGACTTTCTGGAGTTGTATTATTTTTGTTAGATTTATTAACAAAAAAATTACCACCTAATAAATCACGAACTTCTCGAGCATGCTCAATACCAGCTGTACGCCAGTCAATACCTAATTGTGTTCTTAAGTTACTGTTAACATCAATATTCAATTTAGAAATAACACCGTATGTATCCTGACGATTAATACTATTTCTTAAGATTCCAATAGACTGACCAGCTTCCTTAGTTTTTGCTGAGCCTTGCCACCAATATTCTGTAGAACTGGAAGAATTTATGGCTATTGTTTCATTCCAATCTCTTGTCCATGGAGATGGTCCATAATAAAACTTATGTTTACCTGATTTAGCAGCAGCGCCATAAGCATCACTCTTTCCTGTCGCATCACGTGTAACAACACTTCCATAAGTTCCTGTACCGCCTCCTGATCCACCTGACCAGTAAGCTATTGTTGAAAGTCTCATCTTATCATTTATTGTTAAAAAGTGATTTAAGTTTACTAATGGCTTATGAAAGAAGTTCTCACGCTCATTAAGAAAATTAGAATTGAAACGATCAACGGTTTTTGCACCATACATATACCAATATTGTTTTCCTTTATAGGATGAATTTACTGGTGCCCAATTCTGATTAAACAATCTTGGATCTGTGCTGCCAAATCCAGCTTCAGGATTTGTGAATTCACCTTTTGAATCTGGATAACTTTTACCATTCCAAAGCGCTTCTCCATCATAGCCGTCCATTCCTTTTGCAAAATCAGGATCATAAACACCTGCATTTTGTTTGTAAAGGTTTTGTCCATGACGCTGTGGAGCTCCAATAGCATAAAGCTCAAAGCGATTATCATCATTTATTGCATAGCTTGCGCCGAAATAATATGCCCATGCATCAGTCCATGTTTTATCAATAATACCATCACCAGTTTTACGAACGATTGTAGCACTGAAAGCCATTTTATCATTGATAAGACCAGTGTTTACATTTGCAGTAGTTTTTAAAAACCCACCAGCACCAAACTCTTGCTTAAATTTTCCGCCGCGATTTAACGCAGTAGGATCAGTAATAATATTCATGGTTCCGCCAATGGAAGGGGTAGCTAGGTTAACGGCAGAAAGACCACGTTGCATTTGGATAGAAGATGTTGCATCGC
>PAIR01000006.1 GCA_002704905.1 Fidelibacterota bacterium | reverse complement strand
TGATCTGGCTTTTAAATTCGTCCGGGTTTGTACCAGATAATATATTCATGGCCGATCGTGGTCCGATCCCACTGATAGTATTCAAATTCATAAATAATGATCGTTCACTATTATCCTTAAATCCAAAAAGGTTGAGAATATCTTCTTTAACATGAAGGTAGGTCAGTAGATCAACCTGTTCTCCTTGCCTTGGTAGGCTTTCATAAGCTGAAACAGATATATTAACTCGGAAACGGAATCCGCCTATATCAATAATAGCTTCGGTGGGGTTTTTGACGAAAAGTTTTCCCGATATGGAATCGATTAAACTCATAGATATTTATTCTGATTTATGTGGCATAATCCAATAGCCAATGCATCAGAAACATCTAAAGGTTTTGGCGGTTCATCCATTTTCAAGATCTGTTGAACCATATACTGAACCTGACTTTTATCTGCGGCCCCATTGCCAACAACCGATTGCTTAACTTTCCGCGGCGCATAATCCACTGATGGAATTCCTCTTGACGCGGCGGCTAGTAATAAAACGCCTTTTGCCTGCCCTAACAATAATGCCGATTTTACATTCTTACTATGGAATGTATCTTCTATAGCCATGGATTTCGGTTCAAATTTTTCCAATAATTCTGCCATGTGAACATTCAAATATTTTAACCGATTGGGTAAGGATTCCTTTTTAGGCGGTTTTATGGTACCATAGGCAACCACCCGTACCTGCCCCCCCCTTTGATCAAGGATACCAAATCCCGTGATATTCAATCCGGGATCCACTCCAATTACTCTTTGAATTGTTGTCACCGAGGATTTGACTCATTTAATGGTTAAAGGTCACTCTCATCAATCTCAAAATTAGAATAAATATTTTGAATATCATCATGGTCTTCTAGAAGCTCCATCATATTAATCAGTTTTTTTACATCATCGCCGGAAACATTCATGATATTTTTTGGTACCATTTCTACTGCAGATGAAACTACGTCATATCCTTTAGCGCCCATAGTATCGGCGACATTGACTGTCTCAGAGGGTGCGGCGGTAAGAATAAATTCACTATTTGACGCTGCAAAATCGTCTGCTCCCGCTTCTAGGGCTTCTTCAAAGACTTTGTCTTCAACATGCCCATTGGCGGATAAAATAACTTGACCAAATTTTTCAAACATCCAAGCAACGGAGCCGTTTTCCCCCAAATTACCACCATACTTATTCATGATATGACGAATTTCTGCAACAGTGCGGTTCTTATTATCTGTCATAACATCCATCATAATAGCAACACCGCCTGGTCCATATCCTTCATAAATCGTTTCTTCGTATGTAACTCCTTCCAATTCTCCTGCACCTTTTTGAATAGCTCTATTCATAGTATCATTGGGCATATTAGATGCTTTAGCTGTTGAAATAGCCTGTCTTAAGCGTGGATTAGCATCAGGATCGCTACCACCATTCCTAGCGGCCACCATTAATTCTTTGATGACCTTTGTAAATACTTTTCCTCGTTTGGCATCCTGAGCGGCTTTTTTATGTCTAATATTCGCCCATTTGCTGTGTCCTGACATAAATTCCCTTGTGATGATATTAATAGAAACATAAAATTACGACGATACAAACCTCATTCCCAACCAAGGGATTATTCATTCGATCTTGAACGCTTATAAATCAAATACTCGACTCTACATGGCTATGGTAGCTGCTATGCTCATTTGGGGTATATCCTGGCCAAGTGCAAAGATAACAGGACGCTATGCAGATCCGGAACTTATTATGATATGGCGGTTTATTTTTGCAGCTGCAACCATGACATTTATTATGTTTTTTATGGGTATTAAGTCACAATTTCCAAAAAAGTCTCTTTCTTATGTAATCATTGCTGCAATTTTCCTTGTGGGATATAACTATAATTACTTCAAGGGTACCCAAATTGGGATGGCTAGTTTGGGTGGAATAATCGTCCCTACTATGAGTCCACTTGTTACATATATATTTGTTTCCAAAATATTTGGAAAAACTATTCACAGAAAAGAAGTTGCAGGCATTATTCTGGGGATGATAGGAGGATTGATCCTTTTAAGGTTTTGGGAAGTAAATATTCAAAGCCTTTTGGACTCGGGCAATATATTCTTTATCATGGCAGCGGTTATATGGGCGGGTGTAACCATTGCAACCCAAAAAGCCACAACAGAGCTCCAAGTACTCAACTTCAGTTTATGGCTTTACCTCTTTGCATTAATCTTTTCAATACCGTTAGTACCTTGGAAATCCCTCTTGACGGTGTTTCAATTTGACTGGATCTATTGGATTAATTTTCTCATAATTTCAGTTGGATCATTGGGATTCGGTACAACAATCTTCTTTTTGACCACTATGAAACTGGGATCAGAAAAAGCATCCTCATTCATGTATGTTGTACCTACAAGCGCCATGGGAATTTCCGCGATCGTTTTAGGGGAAAGAATACAATGGTCCACTCTTATTGGTGGCATATTGGCCGTTACCGCCGTTTATCTAATCAATCGGAAATAAGAGAATGGAGTTTATCCATAATTGATTTTGGTGGGCGCTTNGGGTTNCCATCTTTNTCNATAAATCCATGNATTGTATGCCCTTTAACTAATAGATGATCATCGGATTCTCGATATATTTCATAGTTAATTGTTAATTTGGCAANAGGCATATCTTTGATAATNGTTCTAACAATGACCTCATCNTCNAACTTGGCTCCCTCCTTNTANTCACAGGTAGCGGAAACCACTGGAAGAAAATATCCTTCGTCTTCAATTTCAGNTACAATTATTCCTAGATCATTAAGNAGTTCGGTACGNGCTTGCTCAAAAAATTCAAAATAACGGGNNTAATAGACAAGGCCCATCTGATCGATATCTTTATAATAAATTTTGGTGTGATAGTCGAAGCTGACCATCAGGATTCTTTATAAACACCCATTTTTTCATAACGTTCAATACGCTGCTCCAAAAAGNNATCAGGATCAACATCTTTAAANGAATNAAGTTCTTCCAATAAAACTTGTTTCAGTNTGGCTGCTATTATATTAAAGTCACGATGGGCTCCGCCTAAGGGCTCCTCAATAATTCGNTCACAAATGCCCATGTTCATAAGGTCTTCAGGAGCTACTTTCATCGCATCTGCTGCATCTGGTGCTTTTGATGCATCCCTCCAGAGAATGGATGCACAACCTTCAGGACTAATAACAGAANACCAGGTGTTTTCCAGCATNAGCATACGGTCGCAAACTGCTATCCCGAGCGCACCTCCACTGGCCCCCTCCCCAATAACAACAGAGATGATAGGAACCTTCAATTTGGACATCTCCCAAAGATTATTAGCGATGGCTTGACCTTGCCCCCGTTCTTCTGCACCAATACCGGGGTAAGCCCCGGGTGTATCGATTAGAGATATTATAGGAAGCTTAAACTTTTCAGCCAGTTTCATTATACGGAGCGCCTTACGGTAACCTTCCGGGCGCATCATTCCAAAATTACGAAAAAGATTTTCTTTTGTATTNCTACCCTTTTGCTGACCAATAAATACTGTCTTTACGCCTTCGATGCTACCAATTCCAGAAACAACAGCTGCATCATCCCCAAAATAACGATCCCCATGGAGTTCAACAAAATCAGGACAAATGGCTTGAATATAATCTAATGAGAATGGTCTTTGGGGGTGGCGTGCAAGTTGTACACGCTGCCATCGGGATAATTCTGAGAAAATTTTTTTCAAGGAAGATTCTTTTTTACTTTCGAGCATTGAGATTTCTGATGAATGATCTGTAGAACTCGAATCTGCTTCAAGTTCAATAATTTTCAGATCAATATCCTGAATAGGTTTTTCAAATTCTAAGTAGTGGTCTGCCATAGCGCTTCAAAAACTAGTTATTAATTTAAAACTGTTAATGTGAATGAAAGTCAAAATTATGCTATTGAATACTATTATTATCGATTGATATTCTTTGACAAATCTATTGCTTTCAAATTTACTTATTCCAACCGAAAATTCGCCAGATACGTAACCGCCAAACTACCCATATCGCTTCAAACATTATCGAACGACTCATCTTGGATTCACCTATTGTACGATCAATAAAAATAATGGGGTGCTCCACCAATTTAAATCCCTTTATCCAAGCACGGAAATTCATCTCAATTTGAAAGGAATATCCAGATGACCGCACTTTATCTAATTCGATTGCTTCCAAGACTTTTCTTGACCAGACCTTATAACCTCCGGTGGCATCTTTCAATGGCATCCCTGTGGCAAAACGAGAATAAAGATTAGCCCCATAGCTGAGTACCAATCTACGAATTGGCCAATTAACTACACTTACCCCGTTGATGTAACGACTACCAATGACCAAGTCATTCTTTTCCAACAGCTTGAGCATTTTCCTAATTTCCTTGGGATGGTGAGACATGTCTGCATCCATTTGGACAATGGCTTCGTAATCCCGAGAAAGAGCCCATTTAAATCCATAAATATAGGCGCGACCCAAACCATCCTTTTTTTTACGGATCTCAAGGTGGAGGTTAGGATAGGTTGATTGGAGATCAAGCACAAGATTTGCAGTCCCATCTGGGGAACTATCATCCACGATAAGAAGGTTGTATTCTGGATTTCTAGCAAATACTTGATGAATAAGTGTCACTACATTCTTGTGCTCATTATAAGTCGGGGATATGATTAGCGTTTTCATTCAGACAATTGTTTACGGATTTCCTGCAAACAAGTTTCAACAGAATTTGGTATGATTCCCAGCGCTGATTGAATTTTTTCAGTTTTGAGCCCGCTTTTTAAAGGCCTATTAGCTAGTTGATTTAAATCTCTCGTTGATATTGGCGATATGAGGGATATATCCAAATCGAATACATTGGCGATTAACTGGGCAAATTCAAATCGATTCATGTAATCATAGCCCCCATAATGATATAGTCCAGTTACCTCTTCCTTCATCAATCTACCTATTATATCTGTTAAGGATTCTATCCATGTTGGATTATTCCACTGATCATCCACTACTGCAATTCCTTTTTTATTAGACAATGAGTCAATAACCCATTTTACAAAACTAGCATCAGTACGTTCCGTATAGCCATAGACAACATTTGACCTGAGAATGGTAGTTTGGGAATGGTTTGCACTCAGCCAATCTTCAGCTTCTAATTTTGTTCTGCCGTAAACCGAGAGTGGATTTACTTCATCTGCCTCTCCATATGGCCCAGATAAACCATCAAACACATAGTCAGTAGAAATTTGAATAAAATGTCCACAAAAGCCATTACATAGGTTTTTAACTCCATCCACATTAACGGATTTAGCTAATTGGGAATCGATTTCGCAACCATCCACATTTGTCATAGCAGCTAGATTCAGAATTATATCAGGATGAAATTCATTTTGGGCATGTTCAATCGAATCACAATCAGTAATATCCAATTTAATACCCATACCCTCAGCTTGGCGGCCACTACTAATAACATTAAAGTTTAACTTTAAGTAATTTGTGCATGCTACTCCTAATTGACCGTAAGCGCCAGTAACTAATACAGTTTTCATTTCAGATTAATTTGAGACTGTTTTGAATGAATGGGCCACAATATCAACCTGCCTTAAGAGCAGAGATTTATCATTTCCCGGATGAAATATCGACAAATGGATGAAATAAGTTCGGTCATTGGCTTCATCATAAAAAAGATATGATATAAAAGGACCACCCTGAGCTTCTTCAATACTTTCCCAAAGGCCTGAAATCTTCCATGCGCCGTAATCGTTAAAAGTGAATGGTTCAATCTTAAACAAATGATCGGAATAATTTATATTTCCAAAATATTCCTCCGGAATAGATTTAACATGATCATAAACTGAAGATGAATCAGAAAAAACAAGACCCTCTACCCACTGCACCGCCAACCATCTATATGGCATATCCAGTCCCATCCAAAAGAATTGCTGTTCAGCGCTATCCCGTACTACTGTATATCCCCATGGTATTTTTAGTGTCCATCCATATTTATTTGCTAATTCATTTTCTAATTCTTTTTGACGTGATGATACTTCAAATAAATGAACACTTTGACGCTGGAAAAATAGGTCATCATATTGTTTTTTCAACCACGGACCTTGATCTTTTGCCCGTTCAAGGATTTTATCTNTTGTGGGACCATTCATTATAAGGTAATTCTGCTGTCGTGAAAAAACGTCCTTAGCAAATATAATCTGGTTATTACCTTCCATTGTGGATTTATATTGCGTCGGGGATAAAACCTGTTTTATCAGTTTGACACCCAAATTCCGCGGATGATCACCTGCAGCTGCTACGATCACATTCACATGCTTTTTGACATTATTGAAATTTTCAGGAGCCACCCAAACTGTATGGTAATATGCTTCAGCTTGAGGTGTATACAATGTATCATTAAAAATTGTAGTGAGCACAGTTTGAATGGCTTCCCGATTCTCTATAGATGCCACTACTACCAATTCATTATCGGCCCCTTGAGCACGCGGTTTCAAAGGTTCACATCCTGACAAAATAAAGGTCACCAATAAAATAATCGGAATATGCATGTTCATGATGTTATTACAAATTCTCCAAGATAAAATTAGCCCGTTGTTTGTCAAATTGTACAGAAAGAACCCTCACTGTCACAGTGTCTCCTAATCTGTATTCNCCTTTNTNCTTTCTTCCNCTGAGGCAATAGCTGTCTTCGTCATAACTATATTCGTCATCTTCGAGAGTATCAAGATGNACCAATCCCTCAGCCATAGATGATCTCAGTCCTACGAAAATTCCGAAATTGACCACACCAGATATGATCCCTTCAAAGGTTGCCCCAATCCGTTCACTCAGCCATCTTAACTGTTTTACTTTTATATATTCCCTTTCTGCATTCTTTGCTTCAATCTCGCTCGCATTAGAAAGTTTCACTGCTTTTCCCATCATTTCCCGCCATTCAGCTTTTGGTTCAAAGGATTGACCGCAGACCATTTTGATTATCCGGTGAACCATCAAATCAGGGTAACGCCTTATGGGTGATGTGAAATGTGTATAATGTCTAAAAGCTAACCCGAAATGCCCTGCATTCTTTATGGAATATTCTGCCTTGCTCATGGTCCTCAGGGCCACGGTCTCAATAAGCGATCGATAGGGCGAATCTTCCACATACCTCAATATATTCTTAAAATCATTGGGCGACATATCACCATCAGGAACGTATACACCTAATTTTAACCGTTTCAACAAGCCGCCGAAGCGCTCAACATCCAGTGAATCTGGCTTAGCATGAACGCGGAATACAAAGGGAAATTGTTTTGGCAGTTCCTTGGGCACATTAATGGCGACCACCTGGTTCGCCAACAACATGCATTCTTCTACTATCCTGTGAGATAAAAGCCTCTCACTAGGACGAATCTCATGAGGTATCCCTCTATCACCCATGTCAAAAATCGGTTCAGGGATGTCAAAATCGATACTCCCTTCTTTCGATCGTTTATTAAATAAGGCACTCGCAAGGCGTTTTAACTGGATTAATTCTTTATTATATTTATGTTTCAATTTCCCATCGATTACATCTTGCACTTCTCGGTATGTAAATCGCGCATTACTGTTGATTACAGTGGGACGAATGTCAACACCAATAACACTATTTCCATTATCTAATTGAATTATGGCAGACACAGCAAGGCGATCCACTTTAGGACGAAGAGAACACAAATCAGCGGACAGTGCTTGCGGCAGCATATGCACCACTCCTTCCGTAAAATAGACAGAATTTCCTCTGTACATGGCTTCGCTATCAATTTCTGAATTTGATTGCACAAAATGACTGACATCAGCAATATGAATGCCCAATTCGGTACCGTTCTTTGTCTTTATTATTGAAATAGCATCGTCAAAATCTTTTGCATCCACCGGGTCGATAGTAAAACAAATTGAATCACGAAGATCCAGTCTGTTAGAAATTTCATTTGCGATATCCTTTTCAGAATATTCCTTTACTTCGCGCATCACTTTAGATGGAAATGATTGATCATAATCATATTTATGGAGAATCATTTTCATATCATTTAACGGATCATCTGCTTGCCCAATAACCGTATTGAGCACTGCGATAATAGGGTTAAATGCATTACCCCAATCACTGACTTTTGCTTTTACGATTTGATTTTCCGCTAAATCTTTACTGGCTTTTATTAATCGAATTCCTCTATCTGGACTAACAGGCGAAATGGCAAGAAACATTTTACCTCGATATTTATATGTCACGCCAATAAACCGATCAGATCCACGCTCGAGCACTTTATCAATTCGCCCTTTAAGACCTCTAGAAATGGATTGATCTTTTATTTTTACACGGACACGATCACCATGAATAGCATCAGACATGGATCGGCGTCCAATAAAAATATCTTCAGATTCATCTTTTGTGATAACAAATCCAAAGCCCTTTTGCGTAACTGATAGTTTTCCTTCAAAGGTTTTGGGNTTTTTAGGCCGCGTTAAACGCTTGCCTTTTACAGAAATNATATCTCCTGATTTAATCATTTCTCTGATTAGAATCTTAGCCGCCCCGACCTCATGCTGTTTGAGTTTAAGCCGATTAAGAAATTCCTTTNGACCTAAAGGCTTTCTGGCTGATTGTTTTAATAGGTTGATTATCTTTTTCCGCATTATAAATCCGAAGAGAATTTAAGGTGAATTTTTCCCCCAGAGGACCATTCTGTAAAACCAAATGAAATATCTAATGTGATGACGCCATTGTATTGACGGAATCCCAAACCATACCCCGGGTGGATAACGAGACTGTTAGAAATTGGTGTATCTACAAATAAGAAAACCTGAGATCGATCCAAACCACCAAGCAACCATTCTACTGTTTGAATAAACATCCAATCAGCTACAAATTGATTCTCATTGTAGCCGCGAACTGAACTGCCACCACCAAATTTTATTTTTTTCGCCAATACTATTTCTCGATTATCCACATAAATGCTTTTCCCGCGAATTGATAAAAAAAGCACACCTACCTTAATGGGCCAANATTTATCTATTCTAAATTTGCTTTCTTGTATCATTGTTTTTCCCATTTCATCTTCTAATCTTCCTAAGGAAAACTCCGCATCCCAAAAAAATCCATTGTATGGAAGCCATCTATTATTGCGNCGATCACCACTGAACCCAATANTAACAGATTCAGAATTAAANGATGTATTGTTCAACATATCNTTAACAGATTCAGTTGTTCCNCCAATCTTCCATCGGCCCATTGGACCAANACCCGTGGCCAATCCTGATTTAGATTCTAATAAGTACTGCTTTTCAATAAAATCCTGATTGAACGCGACCAGTGCACCAAAAGGAAATCCAAACGGAAATNGCGTTTCCAATGAAAAGTGCATTATCCGAGAGGAAGCGTCTGGTTGTTTCCACCTGAGATCCATAATTGTACCCTTACGTCTAGAATTCTCTAAATGAAGGTCGATCTCCCCAGTAGTGAGCCATTGTCCATCTTTCCCTCTACTGGCACCGAGAATTCCTCCAATTTGACTTTTAAATTGAGGATTAAAATCCACTACTGCAGCCACCTTCTTTTTACCATAACGGGCGAAAGAAATTGANGATTCTTCATTAATAAAGACATATGCATCCTGAATAGTTCGTAGCTGACCTTTTACTCGATTAGCATCTGAAAGTCCTAAAATGGGCCGAAATAACTGCTTTAATACCGATCTCTCAATCATATCATTACCAGTAAAATGGATNGAATCAATTGTNGCTGATTTTTCTATGAANTTATATTNNCTATNTTCATTCAGGCGATAAATGCTCTTCCATTGGCCATCTTTAACNAATTTGTCATAAAGAGTTGTGTCAATCCTTTGGGCTTGGATACTCCCAATTGAGATGANGAGAATCAATCTAAAAATGTGCACGAACTTCTCCACGTAATTTAATGAAACCGTCATAACGCGCATCGTCCAAATATAGCAATGTCGCATTAATTGATAAGGATCTCCCNAGNAACATGGATGCAGTTAGATTAGTCCGAATAGTNCTNGCGTTGGANAGCCCCTTTAANGCTTCTGGNGGCATGGTNTTAAATCCGTCAGCAATGATATAATCAATCTGTCCTTCAATTCGCCCATGTTTCCCAATGAAATGAATCCAATTAGTTTTCACTCCATAAGCACTCACATCGATAGGATTTNTATAACCAATGCCTGTTCTATCTTTGTAATAGATTAGTCGAATTTCCCTTTGAATTGTCCCTGTTCGNANTTCTTTAAACCCAACTTCTGTTGCAAAACCAGAAATGGTTCTTTCGGTAATGCGATTTTGCTCCGAAGAGACTTTCAATTCATGCAGTTCTCCAGACAAAATAAAATGATATTCATTTTTAAGAGATAATTGCGATTCACCTCCCAATTCATTTTCTAAACGTTTTTCCCATCCGCGGGGATCCATTCCACTAAAATTTAGTCGGTCTTCTTTCCACAAACGATGGCGATTAGATTGTCCTTTTTTTCGATAGATAAGTTCATGGCGCATGTTTTGACGATAAAACTGGATNTCACTCTCCTCTAATACAATATCCAATCGATGATCCGGACCATGGAAATTTAATCGGTTTAAAAAACGATATTTAATATTCTTTAGCCTATCAAATTTCCATCTCGCAAAATCGAGTGAGAATCGACTCAATCCATTCATTTGAAAACCACTATTATGATCACCCGTAAATACGGTGTGGGC
Organism: Fidelibacterota bacterium; assembly: GCA_002704905.1. Taxonomy (GTDB): domain Bacteria; phylum Fidelibacterota; class Marinisomatia; order Marinisomatales; family TCS55; genus TCS55. Next base: position 18,748 of record PAIR01000006.1, on the reverse strand, counting down.
AACATAAGCCCCATTTTTATCCCGTATATATTCATTTAAAAGTGGATCGTATCGATAATGACCTAATCCGACACCGATTGAATCATACACCACAGCTCGCGATTCATTCAACCCGTTCTGNGCATTCAANACTANATCAGCCTGNAAAGNACTGNTACGNTTTCTAAAATTCAATATACCNCGCATTGTGCTAAAATNATTTTGAATTTCACCTGCATTATTTTCTTGAATTCTTTGACGGAACATCCATGAGTGGCGCCACCCCGATGATTGCTTAGAATTAAAATCCATTTGAATGGTTTTTCCTATTTGAGTTNTTTCCATCNTACTTGGNTCNAAAAATGATGCCTTGAGATCCTCTCGTTGGCCAAAACCGATAGATATAGAACGATTTTTTTTGGTATAATCTATACCTATCAGAATATCGTCAAACCGATAGGCTTTATCACGCATTTCGTGAATTAAGGTGACAAAGGGATTTATTGACCCCTTAAATAATCGGATATGGCCNTCAATTTCTTGAAAGGCAATGTCTGATTGAACTTTGTTCCACCTTGCTTTAGCCTGGTTAATAAAAGCTCCCTTATAATTTAGATTAATTTCGGAACGATTTTTTGATTGATCNCCCTGTTCGAAACGCGATAGGTTAACATCACCTTTAATTCTATTTCCCACATTGAATTGGGATTTTAGTGAAGATAACGATTCCCCATTTTCCTGTTTATCAACGGTCATATCCCATGATTCATTGAAATCTACATCCCTGTCACGACTTAAAGGTCTGAAATCCGATCCTTTTTGCCAATGGGTCACACCAAAACCCAGATTAATTTTTCCAATACTTATAGGTTCCTGCTTCAACGCAAGCTGGAAAGCGTTTCCATTCAGTCTTGTTTCACTTCGGTTGGAATACACATTTTTTTCCTTAATTGAAAACGCACCTTCTGTTGANAAAGACATACCAGAACGGATAAATATATTTGTGTCAAAATGCAATAATTGTTGGCTTGATGGTGGACCGATTGATCTGCCCGGAGAATATCTCTGACGGTTATCTAACTGATCTGTAGCAACAAATTCATAATAAATTCGATCCTCTTGGGATATTTTTCGAANATAATCNCCACCTTGNTCTGGGCTNAAATTCACATTATATCGATTCATTCCTAGANTAATTACTGGTCGATAATAAAATATATCATCGATTAATTCATAAACACCCAGAGAATCGGCTACTACTCCAGATTGATAGATCTGATCCTCGCTTTCAAATACTGTTTTCTGATCCGCTGTTAATAATGAGGATGCTTTATTATCACGCTCATCAATATAAGAAATATTGTAATCTACTTTTTCTCCAATTGCACCTTTGAAATCCGTCTCNAGGTAATTNGTCTTATAATTCGATTCAGAGTATTGGTATTCAATATCAATATCCGAATCAAAGAAGATCAGATGTTTTGGNGTAAATGTGAGTTCACCAGCTGTGTAATCAACTGTATAATCCCGATCTTGGCCACGNTTTAATTGAATCCCATTGAGCCAAACCTTTTCAGATCCAGCGGAAATAATTACATTCCTTTGTCCCGTTTTAGATGATAAAAAATAAGGTCCTTGATTCCCGTCCTGCCCTTTTATTTCCAACCGATGATATTTNCCTTTGGATTGACCAAAAATGACGCCCAATTCTANTCCATTTTGATTAATGTTATTGTTTATACCTATAATATTTCTACTGTTATTATTATATTTACCTGATTTATTTATAACGGTTATATCACCTGCCGTTAATTCCCCTAAAGGATGAGAAACATTGAGATATACTTTGTCNAACTCTTCNAATGTGGCTGTGGTCCCATCTGGTTGTATGGGTATTGATTCATCGGTTACCGTTCCAGATACACGAATATTTTCACTAAGTTTTCCCGCAAGTTGGAATCGAAGGCCACCGCTCAAACCTCCTGTACCTTGACTACTCATTTCAACGCCACGAAAGAATGTACCAGAAGCGTTCAAGGGATAAGATTTTACAGGTNGTANTGCAATCTTTTTTTCTTTCCTTAAAATCGTGTCTTCTACTGTCGCTAAAAGGNTATCTAATANGGGTAAATCATCTACAATCGGACCAATCTGGATCGGCAATTCAAAAGACGTGGTGTCCTGCCCAAACCCTGCGCAGATAAACATAAAATAGAATAGACATCTATTAGAGGTTGCTGATTTCATAAATGATTAGAGTTGAATCAGCTAGAACCAAGAGCATACCATCATTAATAATGGCATCCAGNATTGTGTTGNGANTACCAATAGGTAATTGGATCGGATTTTTTCCTAATAATTGCAGCTGCCCCGTTTCATTTATAATAAGCCATAATGAGCCAAATGACAAAATGATGANGGGATTAGGAATGTCAATGGAGAATCGCCGAATCAACTTACCTGAGCGTGCATAAAGATGTACAGTGGGGTTACAACTGTACAATAATGCAAAATCGTCAANACGATTAAAGGTCAAATCAGAAACACAATGATCCAAACCTGTGGCCGTATTCAAATCAAGAAACTGNGNCATTTCACCAGAGATTCCACTACTTTTATAAATACTGTGNGTTTCGGCTGAATAGATATAAAAATTACGACGGGAATCCATGGCCAACTNTGNTGGGTATAAAACATCTTCAAACTCAATATCAAAAGAGGAAATAAAATTAAACTGTGCATCAAAACGGCTCAGTCGGTTTTCAGTTTGGTCCAATATAAAAATATCCAACTGATCAGAAATCATATCTACTGGGTCAAACAGTCCCCCTTGCTCTGTACCAAACCCGCCACGAATATCAATACTATCTGCTGACCAAAGACCTATTCGCCGTTGCTCTGAATCCATAAATGCTATCCCTTGAGGCGACTTGGCCATCCTATCGGGTTGAAAATCAGTTGATATTACATCCTGTTTGAGATTTAGTTGTCCAACAACTAAAACCTTTTGAGGTNATAAAACCTCTAGTATTATTAAGAAAAGNAAAGAAAAGATCTGATTCTTATTCAGATTGGATTTCCTGAGGTTGTGGCAATGGATGAGTTAAAAACCATACACCTATACCAATCATCGATAATGCAATGAGCTGTGCGCCGGATAAACCAAATAAATACTTTTGATTCAATCTGAGAAATTCAATTAAGAACCGTTCAACACCCGCCAAAACAAGATAGCTAAAGAATAAACTACCTTGCACTACAATTTTGGTTCTTTTTTGGTAAAGATAATAGAACAGTCCAAAGCAAATTAAAGATTCATAAATTTGGGTGGGATGGACTTTCAATNNGCCTGGNTCAAATCCTTCTAGACTAATCCANNNATAGTNNGTCATNAAATATGCTATATGTNGATGGCGGCAAGCCTTCCGCGAATGAAATACCCCAGGGTAGATGTGTGGGCAGACCATAATCATCCCCCACNAGCAAACANCCGATTCGTCCTACGGCGTAGCCTAGTATAACAAGNGGTGCAGCAATATCAACAAATTTTGACCAGGGGAGATTATTCTTTTTTATAACGTAAGATACGGCGGCAGTCCCGCCCATTAAACCACCAAGAAAGACGAGTCCTGCNCCAGAAAAAATCATGCCCGANGGGTCCACTTTCACACGGTCAAAATTCTCAATCAGATAATAGATTTTTGAACCGAGTATTCCACCGACTGCAGCGGCAAACACAATATCACCAGCCAATTTCACATCATAGCCCAAACGTTTCAAATCTTTATTAAGAAAATAATAGCAGGAATAAAATGCCAACATAAGCATAAATCCGTAGGAATTAATCACAGGGTGAAATTCAAATCCGAAAATGCTAATCTCACCGAAATCAAATATAACTGGATACATTTATCGTTNCCCTCCGCAATTAGCNCAAAATTTATGTTCAGNNAATAAACTATGNCCNCAATGGGTACAAAATGTACCATTTTCAATTATGGGCTTTGATTGAGNTCCATCAACTCTNTCCTTTTTTTGCTGGACGGAAAACATCCATCCTACCATAATTGTAATTACACCTAATACNGCCAGTGGCTGCCATAGAGGCAATTTGTGACGAANTGGNGGTATCTTTGTATTTGGTGTTATCTGAGGTGTCACAACTCTATCATCATTTGANAGCATAGTTTGTAGCTTATTAATTGATATTTCTCCGGTAGGATTCAAATATGAGAATGAAACAGATTTTCTTGCATTTGCCTTAAAATCATGAATATGCACTCGCTGAAAGTTCATACCGTGCTGATCTTGAAATGTTTCTGCATCTTTTTCTGAAAAAGTAAATNCTTCTGCTACAAGAGGCTCCTGAACAATGATGTGAGCATCATCTAATNAATGGTTGATTTCNANATCAAANCTGCCCGAACGATTATCTCCATTCTTTTTTAAATCATAAAAAATAAATATTCTAAACTTGGACTCAAGAATACTGACCTCTACAAAGGATNNATTATTTCTATTTAAAATCGATAAATAATTTACCTCTGCTTCTGATGAAGCGGAGCCACTTACAAAAAAGACAGAGTCTGCATTTTCAGGAACACTCATTTCAAAACTCAGCGGCAGGTATTCTGTATTTACCTCTCCATCTACTTCAGCCATGAGACCATCAAAATAGTATTCAGGATATAGCACTACATCGTATGAATTNAAAGGTGACGTTTGGGCACTGACCGAACCCAGAAAAAATATAATGGTAATAATACTTTTCATTTGAATTTTAATCCCAAAAAATGAACAATGAAGTTACAGAATCTCAATACNAACATTCAGGATGAAGTAGTGAATTTCACTAAAACAAACAGGTCATAAATTGTATGGGTATATGCAGCTACACCAAACCCGCGAATGACATAGATTATGCCCAACACAATCCCNGCTATCATTCGAATCAAAAACATGTCCATAGAAGGCAATTCTCCAAATGAGCCAAGAAAATGAAAACCCGAGAATAACATAGCAGCCACGGTTACAGCACCAATTTTTTTTGCTATTTCACCCCATTGGAATATGAATCCCAATACAGATGCTAATCCTGTTATCAAGACAACCCTGAATGCGAATTCTTCATAAATACCTGCTCCCACAGCTAATACGATCTGCTGCATTAAGCGACTGTCTTTTCCTGCCATNAGAAAGGTTGGCGTCCAAATCATAATAATAGTCAATCCAATGGCCCATCCGATACTTTCAAAGAACATTGTTAATAAATATTCACCACGAATAGCCGATGTCATCAGAGTTCGTTTTTGCCTTAGGAATGCGATCATAAAACCAATAAAGAATGTTCCTCCAAATCCGTAGANCCCAAATATGCCGAAGATTTCAAGCATTTGGCGCATAAGCACATCTGCACCATTTCTTAATAATGGTAGGTCGCTGGCTGATATAGCAAAAACACCAATTTCATAGATTAGAAATAAAGGTAAAGTAAAAATGAAACTATAGAGTGGCGTGTGTGTTTCACGCCAGTAGTTTTTTTGATTCATAGATTAATCTGAGTCAATTTGAAGGACAGCCAATAATGCTTCTTGAGGGATATCCACCTTACCAATTGATTTCATCCGCTTTTTCCCTTCTTTCTGTTTTTCCCACAATTTTCTTTTTCTTGTGATATCACCACCATAACATTTTGCCGTTACATTTTTCTTTANCATTTTTATAGTTGAACGGGCGATAATCTTATGCCCCAATGCAGCTTGGATAGGAACATCAAACATTTGCCTAGGAATAAGTTCCTTTAATTTGGCNCACAGGGCTACACCGCGATGATATGCATCNTTGGTATGNGTAATAAAAGACAATGCATCNACTATTTCATTATTGATCAGAATATCCAATTTCTTCANATCACCTGATACGTAATCAGANAAATGGTAATCNAGNGAAGCATATCCTTTNCTAGTAGATTTCAACTTGTCATAGAAATCAAAGATGATTTCACCCAGTGGAAGATCATAATGGAGTTGTGCTTTATCTGCGGTCAAGTAATTTGTATTTTTATACTTGCCCCGTTTTTTTTGGCATAAGGTCATGATATTTCCAATAAATTCTTTTGGAGTAATGATCTCAGCAGAAACATGAGGTTCCAAAATCGATTGAATCTCACCCGTTGGTGGCATCTTTGCCGGCGTATCCACTTCAATCACTTCACCCGTTCGTAATTCCACNTTATAGCGCACATTAGGGGGAGTGGTAACCAGAGCTAAGTCAAATTCACGTTCCAATCGTTCCTGAATAATCTCCATGTGTAGTAACCCTAAAAAACCGCAACGGAACCCAAACCCCAATGCTTCACTTGTTTCCGGCTCAAACAAAAGAGATGCATCATTTAATTTTAATTTTTCAAAGGCTATGCGAAGTTGGTCATAATCATCTGCATCAGATGGNTATAATCCAGAAAAGACCATGGGTTTAATTTCTTTAAATCCAGGAAGCGCTTCCGTGGCTGGATNCTCCTTAATGGTGATTGTATCCCCAGGTAGAATATGTGATACATCCCGAATACTGGCCAGCAANTAACCCACATCCCCAGAACGAAGTTCTTTGGTTGGCACCTGCTTNAATANAAAATGGCCCACTTCTGTGATATCATAATGGCCATCATGGGCAAAGAATTTAGCAGTGGAACCGGCTTTCAATACACCATCAAACACTCGGACATATGGAATAGCACCTTTATAATTATCATGTAAGGAATCAAAAACCATAGCTCGGGCAGGTTTCTCAGACCGATCTTCTGGAGGTGGTATGCGATCCACTATTGCATCGAAAANATCCTGCACTCCGACCCCACTTTTAGCACTAGCAAAAATTATNTCCCCTTCGTCACAACCGATCAATTCTAAAAGCTGCCCTTTTACTTCATCCAAACGAGCGCTGGGAAGATCTACTTTGTTAATTATAGGTATTATTTTGAGATTATTTTCAATGGCAAGATAGGTATTACTTACAGTTTGCGCTTCCACGCCCTGTGCNGCATCAACCAATAGTAAAGCCCCTTCACAAGCGGCCAGAGAACGGGATACTTCATAGGTGAAATCCACATGGCCTGGCGTATCAATCAGGTTAAAAATATATTTTTTATGATCCGTATGGTTATACTGCATCTGGATTGGATGACTTTTAATAGTGATACCTCTTTCACGTTCTAAGTCCATACTATCCAACACTTGNGCCTTCATATCTTTTTTTGCTAGTGTATGTGTTTCTTCTAATAGCCGATCTGCCAAGGTCGATTTACCATGGTCAATATGGGCAATAATACAAAAATTTCGAATATTGGTGGATGACATAGCATTAAAATTACTTTATTCTTAAGGGAAACAACGATTCAAAAATCGAGTTTTTTCTATACAAATAGCGTAATTTGAGATAGAGAATTTATTTAAGGGGAATCATTNTGAAAAAATTATTAATTCTATTGTTACTTCTGTTCANAAGCTGTGAAGAGAAAAAGGATGGTGAAATTAGTAAATTTGTTGGTACGTGGGTCGTAACGGAAATGGGNACATACCAAGTTGCGACATGCAGNGGAGAAGTTGATGATACNGAATGGAGNGGCCTAAAAGGAAAAGGTCTCACTATTACCCTTCAAATCTATAAGGATGGGACAGGANAAGAGGTTATTACAGGACCTNAACCAAGCACGACNANATTGACTTGGTATGATATAGGTGANACCTTCTGNTTCGGTGGCNATTGTTATAATTATGAAATGGCCATTAATAATAAATCATTTTNAGTNAANACGGTTGANGACGCCTACTGTATTGATGAAGACTATGCTGTAACAAATCATATAACGGAAAAGACCTGTCAAGATGCTAGTACCAGNAATCAGTGGTTTCCTNCAAAATGTCATAGAACCAGATATAAAAAACANATTAATTAAGATAATAATTTCATTNCACATCTAAAGTAGAAAAAGAGTNGGAGAAACAGTTNTCATTAATCNGTTTNAANAAATGAGGACTGTTTTATATCAATATATTATTTATGCTTCGCCGTCAAACTTGACAGATACTAGTTTTGATACACCCTTCTGTTCCATTGTAACACCATATAGATAATCAGCCGCTTCCATGGTAAGTTTATTGTGGGTTACCACAATGAATTGGGTATCATCAGCAAATGAATTTAAGACCCGTTTGAATTTTTGAATATTCACATCATCCAAAGGTGCATCCACTTCATCTAAAATACAATATGGACTTGGCTTATACTGATAAATTGCAAATAGGAGTGCAATAGCTGTAAGAGATTTTTCCCCNGCGGAAAGCATTCTTAGACTTTGATTTGTTTTNCCTGGCGGCTGGGCATGGATAGCAATATCTGATTCCAATGGATCAGGGTCACCAACAAGGTNTAATGATGCTGTTCCACCTTCAAAAAACATACCAAATAATTTACTAAAATTTAATTTTATCTGGTCAAAAGTATCTTGAAATTTCTTACGAGCCACCCGATCAATTTGTTGAATAGTTTCTCTCAAGTTATTTTCAGATGTTATGAGATCAGTACGCTGTTCCTGGAGTACTTCTAAGCGGACCTGCTCATCTTCGTATTCCTGCTGTACGGCCATATTAATCGGACCAATACTTTCAATGCTTCGAAAAATTCGTTCAATTTGGAGTTCCAAGTCATCAACTTCTTCATCTACAATCAAATCTGCAGGAATATCCATATCATAACGATCTTTGATTCGCTCACGGATAATATTGAGATTCTGTTCCTTTTCAGCAATCTTTAATTCGTTAACCTTTAATTCCTCTAATAAAGCCTCGCGAGACTGCTGTTCCGTTCGAATTTTTGATTGAATTTCCTCCATGGATTGATAAGTGTCATTTACCGTATCCTGTTTTAATTCCATTACAGAACGATCTTTCACTAATTGCCCTGAAATATTTTTAAGTTCTGTTTCAACAGAGGAAATCTGTGTTTTNAATGATTTTCTTTTGGATTCCAATTCATATTTTTCAGATGCAATTGATATTTTNCGTTCTTCTAACTCTATAATGGTTTCTTTGGCCACTCGCTTTTTGAAATTCAGATTATCACGCTTATTCTCAAGGTTTAGAAGTTCAATTCTTAATTCTTGTACNGCCTGTTGAAAAGTATCCCGCTCAACTTGCACGCTTATTAGGNTTTCAGATGATTGNTCTGCCTTCTGTTTCAATTTTTCTATTATGGCTTCACNTTCAGCTAATTCTGGAGCCAACTTCTTTACTGCAGTTTCAAGATCTGCAATGACTTTTCGATTACTGATAATTTCTTTATGCAATCCTTTAATGGATTCCAATCCTTGGGATTGCTGATANTGATTTCGGATCAACACCGTTTCAATTTCATTCAATTNTTGTAAAGATAGTTCAAGTTCATCACTCAATGATTTGGCTTGTAATGATTTGGCTTTAATGGATTCGATCAGAAGTATTAGATCTTTCTCTTGGCCGTTGATTATTTGAGTTAATTCGGCAATCTTTTGATTTAACCCCTCAATCTTTTTCTGGCGGCCAANGAGACTGACATCGGTGCTCTTTCCCTTATGTTTTAATACTAAATTATTGCCGGAATAAGTACCCTTCAAATCCACCACATCCCAACCGTCCAAATTATGAGCTTTCAGTGCATCATTTAAACTTTCTACAATGAGCAGATTCCCCACCAAAGCATCAGCTAATCCTTGATTCGATTTTGATACACCACATAGGGCTGCACCAGTTCCAATAATACCCTTCCCTTTAGGTACCTTTTTTAAAGTATTATGTAATTGGCCCAATTCCTTTAATGGCAAGATAGATAAATTGCCAAACTCCTGTACCCTTGCAGAATCAAGAATAGATAACGCTGTATTACGATCCTTTGCGACTAAACATTTTACCCAATCACCTAATGCGCTATGGAATGCCAATTCATATTGTTCATCTATCTGGAATAATTCACCTACAGCACCAACAATTCCCGGGAAATCTTTTGGTGCATCCAAGATAGTTTGTGCCCCTTCTGGATATCCTTCATTGTGGACAACCAATTCGTTATAAAAGGCCAATTTGTCAACAAGAGATTCTACTTTAGATTTTCCGCTGTGAATCAACATGGATAGATCAGATCGCTCTTCCTGATTCTTTGAAAGGAATGTATTTACTTTCGCCAATTTTGATTGAGTTTTTCTAATAGAATCTTTCAATTCAATTTTACTGTCTTCTATTTCTTTTTGCGCTTCCCTTTGGTTTTCTTTCTCCCTTTCAATTTCAGAAATCCTAGATTCTAATCGAGATAGGCCATCGATCTTTTCTTCAATAAGAGATTCAGTTCGATCCAATAAAGATCGATCATCAGTCATTTTTCTTTGTGCATCCCAACGAGAATTTTGAGCAGATTCTAAATTTTTCTGCGCGTCTTTATATTTATCCTCAATCGTAACAAAGGCAGCTTTTTTTGTTTTATACTTTTTTAATTGTGATTCAACTAGGGGATCAATCAGACTGATCTCCTTGTCAAATCGGCTTATCTGATTTGAAAGTTGGACTTTTTTATCATCGCTAGAATTTGATTCTCTATCAAGCCGTTGCATGTTGACTTCTGCCGCTTTATCCTGCTCTAACCAAATCAATACATTGTTACTTGATAATTCACGTTTTTCTTCTAAAGTTCGTAATACGGTCTGGAAAGATTGTAATTCTGCCTGCTGTTCGCTATAAAGTGTTTTTAATTGATTCAATTTATTTTCATTAACAGAGGAGTCCGACGAATTTTCATCCTTCAAGTTTGTAAACTCATCAACACGTTGTCTTAAAGGGCTAATCTCACTTTTAAGGTCATGGACCTTGATATAGGCCAGTGCCAGTTCTTTATCTTTTAATTCTTTTGTGAGTTTATTATGGCGTCTATATCGCTTGAGTTGGAGATTAAGGCTGTGGACTTTTTGCTCCACTTCCTGGACAATATCATTAATTCTTTCTAGATCTTGCTGTACTGCATCAAATTTTCTCATGGCTGATCTGCGTTGTTGCTTATACTTATTGATCCCAGCTGCTTCTTCAAACATCCGTTTTCGATCATCGGCAGTTTCAGATAGAATTTCTTCGATCATTTTTAATTCTATCACCGAGTAAGCATCTGAACCCATCCCCGTATCTACAAATAGATCATGGATATCTTTCAATCTGCATGGTGTGCGGTTAATAAAATATTCAGACTCGCCATCGCGATACACGCGACGGCCAATTTCAATATCATTATATTCCAAAGGTAGCTTTCCACGATTATTATGAACTGTCAAAAACGCTTCGCAGACAGAAAGAGGTTTTAAGTTATCGGCCCCATTAAAAATTACATCACCCATTTTCCCAGAGCGTAATACAGAATATTTTTGTTCGCCCAACACCCAGCGGATGGCATCAACGATATTGGTTTTTCCGCAACCATTGGGACCAACAATTACAGTAACACCTTCGCCAAATTTTAGCTTTTCTTTTTTGGCAAAGGATTTAAAACCGTGAATATTGAGTTCTGATATATACATTTCCGAAGTAAAAAAGGTCAATCAATCTAATAATTATTAGAAGAGGAATCCATAGGTAGAATCTATTTAGATCATCCTATTTTATAGATTACAATATTTTAGATTAGCAGAAAAATAAGTCAAGATATCTTGGCTTGAAATGAATCATATTATCCTTAAATCAACCTGGAGGCCATGTCATCTTTCGACCACCCATGATGTGCATATGAATATGATATACAGTTTGGCCACCATCGTCATTCGTATTAAAAATAGTTCGGAATCCTGATTCATTGATCTCTTCGATTTCCGATATTTTTTGAGCCGCCAATAANAATTCNCCTGCAATTGTTTTATCACTTNTCTTCAATTCATTAATCGATCTGATATGCTTCTTTGGTATGACTAAAATATGGNTTGGTGCTTTTGGGTCTATATCTTGAAAAGCAATAATGCTTTTATTCTCATATACTTTTTTACAAGGAATTTCACCTGCTACAATTTTACAGAACAGACAATTATCCATATTATTTTCCTAATAGTTGGTTCAAGTTGGCTAGAGCTGCCACNACGGCTGTTTCGCTTCTCAATCGGCGAGAACCAAGGTTTACATTNAATATATTGGGTGNTTTTAATTTTNTCAGTTCACGATCTGAAAAATCACCTTCGGGGCCAACAATGATATTAAAGAGTTCCTTTTTTGTTTTCACTATCTGGTCCAATGAATTAGTTCCTTTTATATGAAAAAGAATNTTGGATTCTTCAGCATGGTTGATAAGCCATTGGTCTAAATCAGACAAAGGATAGATTTTGGGNAAATAGCTCCGACCTGCCTGCTTTGCAGCAGATTGGACAATGCGTTTGGCCCGATCCAAATTCAATTTATTTTTNACACATCNATCAAAAAGAATTGGCTGAATAGATTTTACACCCAATTCAGTAGCTTTTTCCAGCACCATATCCATCCGACTTCCTTTGATCAATCCGATCACAAGATGAATTNCAAAAGATGCTTCCCCATAATCAGGGATCGAGCGCTTGATTAATCCAGTAACAGTATTTCCCTGGACTGATTCAATAAGGCCTTCGAAGGCGCAACCGTTTCCATTTAACAGCCAAATAATATCTCCAGGATTCCCCCTTAAAGATTTTATAAGATGATTTGATTCAGATTTTGATAGAGTAAATTGGCCTTGATTGATTTTTTCAGGTTGAACCGTGAAAAAGTGCTCTTCCATTACCGGCGGCGGCTTCCAAANATCCAAGTAATATTAATGGTAGTTCCATCATAACTTTTTTTATCATCTACGATTCGTCCCATTGGTAGAAACTCAAATCCAATGGAAGGAGATATCATAGCGCCACCCATTTGCATGAAAGANACTCCAATNACAATCTGTCCACCATAAGTGTTTATTGTCGGAGCTTTACGCCAACGTTTATTAAACTTACGATATTCATCATTACCATCTATGGCTAGNACAGGACCGAATTTTGCTTCAACAAATGGTGAAAAATTATTAGCAATCTTTCCTTCAAATGGTAACCAACGAATTGATCCAAACGCAGGAAACATAATNAGTGCCTTATCACCAACATTGAATTGTTCACCAGTATACGGATTATAAACCGGAAGTTCTGCTTCATTCTTTATATCAAAAAATCGAATTTCAAACCCAGCAATCAAATCCTCTTTTAATTGCCANTTTCCTGAAAAATGNAATCCGGATCCTTGGGTGCCTGTGGTAAGACCAACCCCTTTTCTCATTTGAGCGGTCCCGCTTGTCACCAGAATACCTAGACACAAAATCAATAATAATTTTTTCATACTTTTACCTGATTNCTCTCTCTGATACGCATCATTTCAGCCCAAGTNTCTTTATTTGATGCTAATCTAGAAACCACGTTATCATTCAAAATGGATTCATAAAAGATTTCATTTACATCTTCTTCCGTTACCTTGGTATACCATATTCCCGCAGGATANATCACAACTGCGGCACCCATCTCACATGCATCAAGGCAACCGCTTTTATTGGCACGAACTTTTCCTTTTAGATCATGNTCATTAATAAGTTGAACAAATTTCATACGAATCTCTTTACCTCCTGCCCGAGTACAATCGCCTTTTAGGCTANATTCGGCACGTTCATTGGTGCAAATGAATATATGTTTACTGTATTTCATTCNGGCAATAGGATNACTTTACCNATTTGATTTCCATTTTCCAAATGATCATGCGCATCCCGTATTGCGCTAAATGNAAATGATCGATCAATTACTGGTTTGATTTTTCCGTCTGNTACCAAACTTAAACAATCATCAAAAGCGGCCAAGTCACCCATCGTAGACCCCATAAAAGTCTGTTGNTTAATAAATAAATGACGAACATCAATATTTACTTTTGGNCCTGTTGTCGCNCCACATGTNACCAATCGGCCACCTTTCCCAAGAATCTTCATGCTGGTTTCCCATGTNGCTTCACCTACATGTTCAAAAACTACATCCACTCCTTTGCCTGCAGTAAATTCTTTCACTTTATCTACAACATTATCATTGTAATGATCCAAAACAAGATCTGCACCAATAGATTTTGCATGGGTTCGTTTTTCTTCTGAACCACCCGTAGTTATAATCTGGCATCCTTTAACTTTTGCAATCTCAATAGCCATAATACCNACGCCTGATCCAGCACCCCAGANAAAGACTGTTTCCCCCGGTTGGATTTTTGCNCGTCGAATCAACATACTGTAAGCAGTTTGNGCTGTAAGGGGAAATGCAGCCGCTTCTTCAAATGAAAGATGATTTGGTTTGGAACAAACATTGCTTTCGGAAACTGCAATGAATTCACAATGGGTCCCATCTTGAGTTTCACCTAGAATGCCAATTTGATTACAATAATTTTCTTGACCTCGTGAGCAGAACCGGCAATGNCCACAATAAGTAAGTGGTTGAATGCAGACTTCTTCTCCTACATTATATTTGTTGACTCCATCACCAACTTCAGAAATAATACCTGCACCGTCGCTACCTAATATCATAGGTAAAGGAATACCTGGAACTCCACGTCGAACCCAGAGATCCAAATGATTCATGGCAGCTGCTTTAATCTGAACAACAACCTCGCCTACTTCAGNTTTNGGATCAGGAGCAGTTTCATATTGAAGTACCTCTGGCCCACCGTGTTTGTGAATACGAACAGCTTGCATTAGACCTCATGTTTGGGAAAAAACATTTGATCTATACTGTATTTCCCAGGTCCCGTGGCAACAATAGTAGCAAAGATGGAAAAATAGACAAAGGCACTTTCAGGACTACCAGTCGTGGTAATGTGGTGAAAGGCTGCTACAAACATAGTTGCAGCTACAAGTGTAGCTGCTGGGCGGGTAAATAAACCAACCAGTACCAAAACCGCACAAATAGATTCTGAAAATGCTGCCGTAAAACCAAATACTGGATTTGCAAAATCTAAAATACCTCCAAAATATTTACTGAATGCATTACCAAGCTTTACCCATTTCTCAGGGTTTATAATTTTTCCCCAACCATGGTTTGCGAATAAAAAATAGGATGGTAAAATCCGTAAAATGAGTAATCCACAATTGGTGCAATCACATTTTCCTCTACAAAATTCTATCAGTTTTTTCACGTTTGATCCTCATGATTAATATCTTCAAAATCTGCATCTTCAATATTTAATTTATTATATGGATCCTTTTCTTTAACTAAAGGATCCTTTGATTTTGAAATTAATTTAGAATGTTTTAATAGAGTATAAGTGATATAGGCTAGCCCGCACCAGATAAGTAGACGAATCATTTTATAAACCTGTTGTTGGATTAAAAAATTTGGTGCCAGACACAGGCTGACGTATGTAGTTAATCACCTCATCTAGATCGCCCTGATTATGCACAAAATCAATATTATTGGTATTAATTATTACTAACGGTGTATCCTGGTACCGAAAGAAATATTCATTATAAACCTGGTTTAATGCATCGATATAGTCTTCTGACATATTTTTTTCAAAATCTCTACCTCGACGTGATATGTTCCGCATGAGAGTTTCCGTATCCGCCTGAAGAAAAATAACAAGATCAGGACCAATCACGTTTCGTTCCATCATATTAGCGACTGTATCATACAGGGACATTTCTTTCTCATTCAAATTAAGTGATGCGAATAGACGATCTTTTACAAACATATAATCAGTAATAACCAAGTTTTGGAACATATCCACCTGACGCAGTTCCTGCTGCTGTTGATAGCGCTGAAGCAAAAACCAAAGTTGCGTCTGAAATGCATGACGTTCAGGGTCTTCATAAAAATCAGAAAGGAATGGATTATCCTCAAATTCTTCTAGAACTAACTTTGCCCCGAGTTTTTCGGAAAGAAGGTTGGCCAGACTGGTCTTTCCTACACCAATAGTACCTTCGATAGCCACATAATACAAATTTCTCATGCAGATTTTTCCAATTTATGGTTCCGGACATTTGAAGTGTCCGGGCATAATGTTAGTAATTCAGAAACAGACCGTCCAAGATCCTGGACCATAAATTCCGGTGCAATTTCTGACCAGGGGACGAGAACAAACTTACGGGCAAATAGTTCAGGATGTGGAATCTTTAAATAACCCAAGTCCACTGATTTTGTCTTATAAGCCAATATATCCAAGTCGATAACTCTGGGTTCATTTTTATCATGATCACGGGGACGACCCAACATCAGTTCGATACCTTGGCAGACTTGCAACATAGATTCTGGTTCGAGTTCAGTTTGGATTTCAACCACAGTATTCAAAAAACTAGGTTGATCTGTTTCATATAATGGATCCGTTTCATAAATAGATGCGGTTCGTTTAACTGTAATTTCATCTCTTACATCCAATGCGGCAATTGCGGTGAATATGTTGGTTTCCCGATCGCTTATATTTGAGCCCAGTCCAAGATAGACTAATTCAGACATAATCCGCTTGGTTTCGTTCGATTTCTACTTCTATTGTATCAAGTACCCCATGTACTGGTGCATGAGGCTTTCGGACTCGTACCATTATAGAATCTATGGAATGGTCTTTTAGGATATCCTTCGCAATAGAATTTGCCAATGCTTCAATCAAATAGAACTTATCTTTTTTTACGCAGGTATCTACTGTTTTATAAATGGATTCATAGTTGATTGTTTTATTGAGATCATCTGTCTCACACGCAGACTTTAAGGATAGTTGCATTTCTACATCCACTTCGAATCTACCACCCAAATGTTTTTCAGATTCATTCACACCGTGGAAGCCATAGAACTGCATATTTTTTAGACGAATAACACCCATGAGAAAGAGAATTTACTTGGCCGGGTCTTCGTTAGTCAAGGTGAGGTATTATAAAAATCAAATTTAGCTTGCCCTACCAGACATTACCTTTGTTTAGAAGCAGGTTGAAGAAATGCAGACACAAAAATTACTTATCTAATGTAATCGTAAAACCATTGTACTGGGCATCAGGTAACACCGTAGGAAGTTTATATTCCGGGTCACTCAATATTGAATAGACATCTGGATCCCCTGTCTTCACTTTTTCTAAAGTGTTCAATTTCCATTCATGACCAATTTCATTCAACCGTCCTGCATAGGCCTGTCCACCTAGCATACTGGTAAGTGCCCAATAAAAATATTCTGTAATCATGCAATCATAGGTGCATGTTTCGTCATCATAAGAATACCAAGAACCTGCCGGATAAATTTGAGGTGGATTTATAAAATATCCACCTCGAGCCTTATCCATAGCATTGGCGATAGCTGATCCTTTTTTTTCTTTCAATTCAGGATAAATTTGAGAATACCCCTCATGAGTCACCAAGTGAAGAACTTCTTCCAACGAAGCATCAAATCGTGAATTCGTCGAATTTTTATTGAACGAGGGTATTGTTTCATCATCAAATAACCCCTGCGCATGATCCAAATCTGGTCCATTATAATCAAAATTATCCGCCTCATCTTCATCTTTAAACATGACTAAGGTCGCACCAACAGATATCAATTGATCAACTACAACCTGGTTATCAACTTTACCATTTTCATCATTATCTAAGTATTGAGCCAGAACCTTCGCTGCGTGAAGTACTTTAGCGTCTCCTGTTGTTTCTGTTGCTAATATTTTTACACCAAAAACTGTAACGCTTTTAGGAAATGAACTGGTAATATTTTCTCCACTATTACATGTCCAAAAATTAAAAATAGACGCCAGAATCAATAATGATTTATTAAGAACTTTCAATTATTACTCCGATTATTTCCATATAAAATAATATTAAATCTCATTTGTTATTTATATATAAAAAAAGCCTCTTCCAGTTTCCCAGAAGAGGCTTTTTAAAAAAGAGTAATCCTCAGATTACATCATACCGCCCATACCACCCATACCTGGGTCCATTGGCGGCATCGGAGCTGCATCCTTCTCAGGAACTTCAGTCACAGCTGCTTCAGTTGTCAGGATCATTCCTGCAATCGAAGCTGCATTTTCAACAGCTACTCGGGCAACTTTGGTTGGATCAATGATACCGACTTTGAACATGTTCACATATTCACCATTTCGGGCATCGTAACCATAATCACCTTTACCTTCACGAACAGCTTGCGCCACAATGGATGGTTCATCACCTGCATTCTCGCAAATCTGACGAATAGGTGAATCCAAAGCACGGCGCATAATATCCACGCCTACGGCTTCTTCTTCATCTACTTTAAGCTTATCCAAAGCAGAAACAGAACGCAACAGAGCTACACCACCACCAGGGATAATGCCTTCTTCTACTGCAGCACGAGTGGCATGCAATGCATCTTCCACACGGGCTTTCTTTTCTTTCATTTCAACTTCAGTTGCAGCACCAATATTAATTACAGCAACACCACCAGATAACTTAGCTAATCTTTCCTGAAGTTTTTCTTTATCATAATCCGAAGTTGATTTTTCAATCTGTACCTTTATTTCATTTACTCTACCTTTAATGTTTTTTACATCTCCTTTTCCTTCTACAATAATAGTATTATCTTTATCAATATTAACTTTTTTTGCAGTTCCAAGATATTCTTCTGTAGCATTTTCTAGTTTATATCCCTGTTCTTCAGAAATTACTGTTGCTCCTGTTAAGATAGCTATATCTTCTAACATAGCCTTTCTTCTGTCACCAAATCCTGGAGCTTTAACAGCT
>PAIR01000005.1 GCA_002704905.1 Fidelibacterota bacterium | reverse complement strand
TAATTATACATAAATTGACTTAATATATCAATCCAGTAACCGTTTAAACGGTAACCGTTCTCCCCTACCCTTTGTAAACCGAATCGAAAAACTCAACCTAATTGCCAACCCGGAAAACCGGAAAAGACCGGGTACCCCTATTAATAAAAGGGGCGCCCACATTGTTATGCTATTTTTTGATATTTAGGCTAGTGGGGTGTAATATTGCTCTTGGAATCCTCAGTTCAAAAGCCCTTCTATTCTTCCTTAACGATAATCATGCTGCCGTTACTGATATTTTGTGTGTGTCTATCTTTGTTATTCTTTCTTGGAAAAAAATTCGTTGCAGAAAGTCCTACTGATATAATATTTCATGTTCTTGGTGGTGCGAGTATTTCTATGTCTACATCTGGTGTCTTATGGCATTTAATACATAGAGAATTAATCGTATTACAGGATGTAAAAGTGTTTCGTTTTCTTGTTTTCGGATTCCTTTGTTTTATTGTGATTAGTTGGGAATTACTTGAGTATATTGTTTTCTATCCTGACGAATACTTGACTTATACTGATACAATATCAGACATGATTTGTGGATTAATCGGGGGTTTATTTGTAATGTTTTTTATTCGAAGACTTGTCTAATGAAAAGCATCATCGGTATCTACCTCCACCAGATACAAGCTGGTGAATAAATTAGCACTAAGAAAATTGTGCTGTTAAAATAACATCAAGCCCCGCCCAATAGCGGGGTTTTTTGTTTATAGACATTTAGGACTGGTGGAGTGTAATATTGATTAAATGAAACGCCTCTGGCTAATAACTCCCACCCAAAGGATTAAAGCAAGTAGAAGATTGTTAGAAAATGAAGGGAACCGATTTGTCTCTCTTATGAAAAGTGTGATGATCATAATCTTAATAATTACAACTAAACTTTTTCCTCAAATTTGTGAAACAGAAATTCCAGAAATTTATATTGACGATAAAACTCGGTTGATCTATGAAAACAAGTTAACCGAAGCCAAACTTAATTTTTCTAAAGACGCCAGCCCTGATAATTTGATATGGCTTGGTCGACGATTAGCTTATCTTGGCAAATATGATGAGGCAATTGAGATCTACTCAAAGGGTATAATAAAATATCCAAAAGACGCCCGTTTCTATCGTCATAGAGGCCATCGTTACATTTCATCGCGTTGTTTTGAACTTGCTATCAAGGACTTTAAAAAAGCGGCTAGTATCACTAGGAATAAACCTAATAAAGTAGAACCGGATGGTCTACCCAACTCTTTAAATCTCCCAACTAGCACATTACAGGGTAATATCTATTACCATCTTGGACTCACTTATTATATCCAAGGAAAATATAATCAAGCGCGTAGAGCTTATGAAAAATCTTTGACCCTGGCTGAAAACCCTGACAGCTATGTTGCAGCAGCTAACTGGCTTTACATTATCAATTGCCATTTAGGTCGTAATGTTAAAGCGAAAGAATTATTGGAAACAATAACTGATGATATGGCTATCATAGAGAATCATACTTACTTTGAAATATTAAAATTATATAAAGGCCAAAATGATCCNANTGAAATAAAAAAACAAATCATGACTGGCCAATCACTGGTTAATGCGACCNTGGCTTTTGGATTGGGAAATTATTATTTTTTGCAGGGTAAAGAAGTAGAAGCAATNGAGATGTTTAGATTTGTTGTGGATGGAAACCAGTGGTCTTCTTTTGGTTATATTTGNGCAGAAGCNCGTTTAAACAAATAATTATTTATTTAATATTATNAANAAAATCCAAAANTGNGTCATAGTTGAANAATAAAATTTCNAGNAGGTCTTTTNTAAAAAAAACAGGNACNACTGCTTCTTTAGCTGCAATCTCCCCTTTATCAATCTCATCAATACTTTCTGGCCCCTCAGATGACAAACGAATAATGGTTATTGGTGCAGGTTTGGCAGGTTTGGCATGTGCCTATGAATTAGATCAAGCGGGGTATAATGTAATTCTAATTGAAGCGCGATCGCGTCCAGGTGGTAGAGTCAGAACTTATCGAGATCCATTTGCCGATAATTTATATGCAGAAATGGGTGCAGAATACGTGGATAGTACTGATAATCTGGTTAAACAATATTGTAAAGTTTTTGGACTTGAAGTATTGCCGGCAAAACAATATGATGGTGTATACGTAAGAGGAAATAGATTATCTATGAATGGTTTGAAGTCTGGTACAGATTCATTGCCTTTTGAAGGAACTTTGAAAGGCAAATTATTTGGACAAGAAGTTCAATATATTCAAAAGTGGATCGATCTCGTCAAGCAAAAAGGCGAGACTTCTCATGAGGTTTTGGCTTTAGATAAAATGTCNATTGAGGAGATGTTAAAGAAGGGTGGTGCGCCGAAAGATATTATTGATCTATACACCTATACAAATGCTACTGAATCAACCACGGTGCCATCGAAAATGTCAGCATTATACATGGTTCTAGCCAATGCAAGAACTTCAGCTTTTAGTGAGGATACGGTTGAAGGTAGAATTTTTGGTGGAAACGATAAACTGCCTAAAGCCTTCGCAAAAAAACTAGGTTCAAAGATCAAGTATAGTAGAGCGCTTAAACGTCTAGTCTTTGACTCTAAAGGAGCGACTGCAACTGTAACTGAGAATAAGAAAAGCGAATCAATCAATGCGATTAAATGTGTTTTAGCCATTCCTGCTTCAATTTTAAGAACCATTAATATAGAGCCTGGTTTTAGTTCAAAAAAAACCTATTGTATTCAAAAGCAGGATTACGGACATGTAATGAAAATCGCCATGCAATATCGCAAACGATTCTGGGATGGGAAAAACTCTATAGGACAACGTGTATTTACAGATACCCCTCTTAGAAGAATATATCATTTTTCAATCGATCAGCCAGGTCCTCGAGGGATATTGCTCACATTTACCTCTGGTGAAGATGCAAAAAAACTTGGACGTCTTAATGAAGAAAAACGTATGAAGATCGCACAAAATACTTGTAAAAATATATGGCCGGAAGCGCCACAATATTGGGAAAATGGCGTTACCAAATACTGGAATGAAGACCCTTGGGTTAAAGCCAGTTATTCCATCGCAGGGATTGGGCAGAAAGGTTTTAGAGATATATTAGCAAAACCAGAGGGACCTGTTTTCTTTGCTGGAGAACATACAGCTATCTATAGAGCTTCTATGAATGGTGCAATTGAATCAGGATTACGAGTCACAGAAGAATTAAAACGAGCAATAAAAGTTTAATTATCACGTATTTATGGAGCTTAGCATATTAGAATTAAATATTATTTACTATTTGAAGAGATAGCTACATCTTAATTAAAGAAGCCTGTGTTGAATCATTTAATGAGGCGCTTCTAGCAGAAAAAAGAGGCGCTAATCGTATTGAGCTTTGTTCAAAACTAAACTTAGATGGATTAACACCAAATAGAAAATTAATTCGAAAAGTCATTTCATCCATTTCTATTCCTCTAAGAGTAATCATACGACCTCATGGAAACAATTTTATTTATTCTACAAATGAATTATTAAGAATGGAACAGGATATCAACTATTGTAAATCGTTGGGTATAAACGGTGTTGTTTTTGGCATATTAAATCAAAATCAAATGGTAGATGTTTTAGCAACAGAACGACTTGTCAATATAGCTTTCCCATTAAAAGTCACATTTCATAAGGCAATTGATGAAGTATCTGATATAATGACTGAGCTAGAAAAATTGATTTCAATATCTGGAATTACCAGTATATTGAGTTCTGGAGGCCACAAAACAGCAATAAAAGGTGCTGATGTTATAAAAAGCATGATTCAAAAAGCGAAAAACCATTTATCGATCATTCCTGCAGGAGGGATTACCAATCAAAATATAGAAGAAATACACAGCTTAATCGGCGCCAGAGAATACCATGGGCGCAAAATTGTTGGTGATCTTAATTAATAGATTTTCATTCCACTTGCAACCTTTTCACTATCAATCGTCAAAAGTGTCAGATTCTTACCCTTTTTTGCTGCCAATAACATGCCTTCGGATTTGATTCCAAAAATCGTTACTGGTTTTAAATTTGCAACAACAATGATCATTCTCCCAATTAGTTCTTCCGTTGAATAGTGCTGGGCAATACCAGAAATAATTTGACGCTTTTCATTTCCGACTTCAATCTGAAGTTTTAATAGCTTATCAGCTCCATCCACTTTTTCAGCTTTAACTATTTTGGCTGTTTTAAGTTTTATATTCTGAAAATCAGAAAATGAAATAATTTTTTCTGATTCAATTATTTTTTGCTTTGGCAAGTTTTCTTTATCTGATTTATTAATATCAATCCTTGGAAAGAGGATATCATGTTGGATAAGGTCTTTTCCTCCTATTAATCCTCCCCAATCTAAACTGGAGCCCTCAGCACCAAGTGTTTTTAAAACAGTTTGGGTTCGGTTAGGCATAACTGGTTCAAGCAAGATACTGCTCACACGTAGTGCTTCTGCTGCTGTGAAAAGAACCTTTCCTGCAGATTCTGGATTACTCTTAGCTAGTTTCCATGGCGCCATGGTTTCCATGTACTTATTAACTGTGCGGATATATTGAAGTATATTCTCAAGAGCTTCATTCACTTTCAAAGATTCAACCTGTTTCCATACTTCTTCAATAATTTTTTTTCCACTCTCTTTTACGACTTTACCTTCAGNAGAATCATCTTCAACTATCGGAATTTTACTATCAAAAAACTTTTTCAATAAATTTGTAATACGGCTTAATAAATTTCCAAAATCGTTGGCTAGATCACTGTTATAACGCTTAACAAAAGACTCCATCGTAAAACTTGCATCCTGCCCTAAAACCATCTCTCGCATAAGATAATATCGTACTGGGTCAACACCATACTCCTCAATCAATCCTAGAGGATCCACAACATTCCCAACCGACTTGCTCATTTTAGATTCACCACTGAGCCACCATCCGTGAGCAAAAATTCCAGATGGCAAAGGAAGCCCTGCAGACATAAGCATCGTAGGCCAATAAATCGAATGAGTAATAAGAATATCTTTTCCTATAAGATGGTAATTGGCCGGCCAGTATTTATTAAAATTAGCTTTTTCTGAGTTATATCCAGGTGCAGTGATATAATTGATAAGCGCATCAAACCAAACATAGGTAACATAATTTGAATCAAAAGGAAGTTCGATGCCCCAACTAAGGCGTGATTTTGGACGAGAAATGCACAAATCACTCAGAGGTTTTTTCAAAAAACCTAGAACCTCATTCTTTCGGTGTTCCGGTTGAATAAAATTAGGGTTTTCATTTATATAATCGATAAGAGCTTGCTGGTATTTAGACATTTTGAAAAAATAATTTTTTTCCTTCAGTTTTTTAATATCCTGAAATTCAGCCGATGTTGCTTCTTTCTCGGTAATAAATCTTTCTTCAGAAACAGAATATAGTCCTTCATATTCATCCTCATAAATATCACCATTATCATAAACTTGCTGTAGGATATTCTGAACTACTTTTAAATGCCGTTTTTCTGTAGTGCGNATAAAATCATCATTCTGGATATGAAGTTTATCCCATAACTCTAGGAATTGAGGTGCCATTTCATCGCAGTGTTCTTTGGGTTGTACCCCACGATTTTCTGCAGCCTGCTGTACTTTTTGGCCATGTTCATCAAGACCGGTAAGAAAAAAAACATCATCCCCTTTATTCCGGTGGAATCGGGCCAAAACATCCGCCAAAATAGTCGTATAGGCATGCCCNATATGAGGTTTGTCATTTACATAATATATTGGNGTCGTAAGATAAAAAGTCTTCATATAACAGATATAGGTTCTTTTCCTTTTAAAAGCGTTTGAATCGAAATCAAAAGATTGGTTAAAGTTAAGGGTGTATAAAAATTTCGCACTAAGGATTCAGTTGTTTCTTCCAATATTTGATTAATNCCAGCTAGATCTGCATTGGGATAGGCTAAATTAAATTTTTCTAAGGATGTAATTAAGGAAGGTAAACTTGCTAAAAAAACCTCACCTGAACGTACACGGTATGCATAATGAAACCATAGTTGTAATAGATAAATTCTGAATTTGAATTCACCTGGTTTTCGTGACGCCATCATGGCATAGCTATCTATGAATTTTCGCCATCCAGCTTCATTTACATTAGCTACTAGNATTGCTAGAGNTTCCGCTTCTATTAAGGAATCTTCACCAGATTTAGTGCCCAACTCTCGAGCTAGATGAATATNCCCACCAGCCACCATGGCAATCTGGATAGCTCGATCATTTTTTATACCTTCACTTTCTAAAATAGTGCGAATCAGTTCAAAACTTATTTGGGAAAAATTAACTGGCTGGCATCGACTGATAATTGTTGGCAGAAGAGCAGAACGCTTATCTGTTACTAAAATAAGTGTCGTATTTTCTGGTGGTTCTTCAAGAATCTTCAATAGCGCATTGGCTGATTCTCCCATTCCCTCTGAAAGAAGGTGTGCATCAAAAATTATAACTACTTTTCGACCATAAGATTGTGATTTAAGATAAATAGTTCTGCGAAGATCTCTAATTGTATTGATAGTTATACGGCGCGCATTGGGAACATTAATTTTATAAAAAGGATCTTCACCTTTTTTTACAATGGCCAATGTTAAATATTCAAGATCATCTTTTTTCAGATTATCCAATGGTCCACTTTCTTTACTGGCCTTATCACTNCCGGGAAGTGGTACAATTATTTTTAAATTNGGATGCTGAAGCCCATAAAACTTAGAACATGAAGGACATTGATCACATGGAGATTTTTTGGGTTTTTCACAATTCAACAACTTTGCAAATTCGATAGCNCCCCATTCTTTCCCNCATCCTNTGGGCCCTGCAAACAAATATGCNGANCCAATCCGATTATTGGATTTAGCCCGCANCAGGCTGTCCCACTTAATAGGTTGTAAATCAGGAAAAATCATTTTTTGTTCAACCATTTTTCTGGATCTAGTTTTTTCCCTTGACCCCATATTTCAAAGTGAAGCTGAGAACCATTGATAGAGCCGGAATCACCCATATAAGCAATCACATCGCCNCCTCTCACCTGACTNTCTTCATTAGTTTGTATATTAGTTACATGGCCATATACCGTATAAAAACCATTCCCGTGATCAATAATTATTGTTGTTCCAAATCCTCTTATAAAGGTAATCGTAGTGACAATACCGCCCAATACGGTTCGGATCTCAGATCCGGGTTTACCTTTAATATCAACGCCAGGATTTTCAGTAGTCGTTTTAAGTTTTGGATTCCACTGACGTCCAAACTTTGTAATCACACGACCTTCGGCAGGCCATGCCAATTGTCCCTTCAATTTAGGAAACTCCTTTGACTGAAGTGCTTGCTGCTGCTTACGNATTCGTGCTTCTCTTTCAACTCTNGCAATNTCATCTTGAATATTCGCAATTATTTTTTCTAATTGTTTAACACCAGCCTGCTTTTCAGTNAGGTAAGTTTTTAATTCTTTTTGACTTTGACGAATTTTTANCAGTTCACGTTGTTCTTTTCGTTTTTTGCTCCGAAGCGAGATTAACGTTACTTCTCGATCTTTTTTCAATCTGCGCTTTTTACGAAGGGCCGCTTCCAAATTTAATTTCTGTTTCCCAATCTCAATTAAAAGAGATCGAATAGTATTATGGGTCTTCTGATCAAGATCAGAAATAATCTTTAAATATTTTGTTCGATAAATCGCTTGCCGCCAAGACGTAGAACTAAGGATTTTTTCTAAATTTGACAATTGACCCTTTTTATACATCTTCGTCAATCGCCTACCATACCTAACTCGCAGAGTATCTAACTCAACTTCGCTTTTAACAATCTGACTTTCAGTANGAGCAATATCTGCAACCANTAATTTTTCTTCTTTATCTATTTCTTTAACAAGCCTTTGTAGTAAAGAGATTTCCTCGGATAAGTTAATCACTCGTTTAGAAGATGATTTTTCTTTTTGGTTTTCTGATTGAATCCGTTTCTTTGTGNCTTCTATCTCATTCCGTAAAGATTGAATAGCACTGTTTTGTTGTTTTAGTTCTTTTTCAAAATCCACTTGAGACTGTTGGGCCAAGATCAATCCTGATAAAAACATAAATGAAAAAGTAATTATTTTCCGAAACATTATAGATGAAACTACCCCTTCATTCTCTGACAGGTCAATTTTATTGTAAATTTGTCTTTACTTGAACCATTATCCTTNCTATATCTATAATCTATCTTCCAAATTAAGGAGTCTAATTTGAAAAGCGCTAAGTGGGAAAACATTTTTAAAGGATGGAATCGCTCTGAAAGTAGAACTGTAGTTACACTTAAACAGGTACCAGTATTTAAAGATTTTTCACAAAAGGAATTCTCAGAGNTAGAGAAATTAATACATCATCGCAACTATAGCTCNGGAGATTATATCTTTAAAAATCGAGCCCCTGGTGAAGGAATGTATATCATCATGCACGGATCAGTTAAGATTACAATTGGTACTCGAGAAAATAACGAGAATGTATTAGCAGAACTTGGTGAAGGTGATTTTTTTGGAGAACTAGCATTATTTGATGATGAACCTCGGTCGGCTAATGCAATTGCAACTAGCGATTCAGATTTGCTTGGTTTCTTTACCCAAGACCTTATGGCTCTTCAGGAACGAAATCCAGTCCTTGGTCAAAAGATTTTATTTAATCTGGGTGGTGTATTGGGTGAACGGTTGAGAGGAACTAATAATTTGCTTATTCAAACCCAATCCAATAAAGTAGAATAATAGATTGAAACATCAACCCAACTATTTTCAACTTATCTACCGAGTTATTATTGGACTCATCAGTTTATGGTTTTTATCCATTATTTGGCCATATATATCTGATGTGGTACTAATGCTGGTATTTGCTTTTTTATTTACCACTATACTTTTATCCAGTGTGGATGCATTAGAACGAAAAATACGAAGTCGCGGTTTGTCAGTTTTGGTTGTGGTGGTCATTTTACTTGGAGGAATCGGCACATTTTTTGGTAGTTTTATTTCACAAATGTCACAACAAGCAGTTGAATTTTCTAGCAGAATCGATAAAAAAACTTTAACAAATGAATTTAAAATACTTGGTGAAAAGGTCACTTCATCTATGCCAGAATTTGTTCGAGATATGCAGTCTTCAAATGGAGATATGGCTGGTAAACTCAGCGAGCTCATCAATACAGTTCTAGGGTCACTAGCTTCTATGGCTGGCGTCATCGGAAATTTCATGTTTATTGCAGTTATGGTATTCATATTTACTATTATACTATTGGCTGAGTATCACGGGTTTAGAAAATCTCTAGTTAATGCTATCCCCAATAAATATTTTGAAGTAGGTCTGAAACTGATTTATAATATTGAAAAATCTGTTTCTAGTTATTTACGTGGGCAATTCCTTTCTGCAGCCAGTGTGGCCGCTATGTCCGTGACTGGGCTTTTAATTCTTAACCTATTTGGAGCAAATTTAACTCTCACATTTTTT
Organism: Fidelibacterota bacterium; assembly: GCA_002704905.1. Taxonomy (GTDB): domain Bacteria; phylum Fidelibacterota; class Marinisomatia; order Marinisomatales; family TCS55; genus TCS55. The sequence goes on along the minus strand of PAIR01000005.1, from coordinate 6,275 downwards.
ATTGGAATTATTGCAGGGTTGGCCAATTTGATTCCTCTCGTAGGACCATTTGTAGGCATGGTGCCAGCAATCCTGATTGCTTTTATGAATAATCTTGGTAGTGATGCAGCAATGTCACATACCTTATTCGGTGCTATACCTTCACCTTTTTTTATCTTGGATATCGTATTGATGTTCTTGATTGTTCAACAAATTGAAGGCAACCTCATTACCCCTGCTTTAGTTGGTAAAAGTGTTGGTCTCCACCCCATAATCGTTATGATGGCATTATTAATTGGTGGAACNATTCTAGGCCCATTGGGAATGCTTTTTGCTGTCCCAGCAACTGGTGTTTTAAAAGTAATTATAACTGAGATCGCTTTTGTAAGAAAAAATGCTCATCTCCTATAATGGATCTATTTTTCTTCAATTCGAAATAATTTGTAATTTGTAAACGTTAAATAGAGTTCTTTCTTATCTGGATATCGATAGATCCATAATTGACTCTTGCCTTCTGATCCATTTGTTACCACCTCTGTTGGGCTTCCCATAATTTCCTCAACTTCNGAGATCATCATTCCTACTTTAATCGGATTGATCACATTTTGTTCTTTTGTTTCTTCAAGTATTTCATCAATCTTTTTCCGAATATCATATGCCTCTTTGATTGCAAGTTTACGTTTTAGCTCATCTAGAATTTGTGCATTAGTTTTATTGAGTCCACCAGTAAGTGANCGAGTTTTATCTAAAGCATAAATCACNAATTTCAATGAATTTAAATCTTTCAATGAATCGGCCATGGTTAAGAGGTCTACAGCAATTCGATGCTTATATGTAGCTACTTCAAAAGTTAGTCGTGGGTCCATTTGAAGTGCTTGGTCAAAATAATTTAATGCCCTATCATTAAGTCCGATCTTGTAAAGTTCTTCTCCTTGATACATATAGTAGTTGATTTTNAATCGCTTTATATGATGACTCAAACTTGGATACCAGCCAGATACCATGGTAACATGAGCNATGGCAGTGTCTCCATAACCTTGGTTTAACCATNCTTCCGCTTTTTCAATTTCTCTAAAAGCAATTTCACGTAATCGGTCATCAATTGCACCTGCAAGTAAAGTGTCTGCAAGAGTTTTAGCACGAATGTATTTTTCTACGGCACGCTCTATCATTCCTCTCTCATCAAAACTCATTCCCTGTCTCATTAATTGATAGGGAATCTTTCGCTCACTTTCTACAATTAATTTTTTTGCACGATGTATATTTGCGTGGTTTGGATGTTCATCAACAAACTCTTCAAGAATCCGTTTAGCGGATATATAATCTTTGATATAATAATGCGTTTTCCCTTTATCTCCTTTGGTTTGCTGGCCACCAAAAAAAACAGATGCTGTGGCATAAATTCCTGCAGTTTGAATGGTGAATTTTTTTATTGGAGTTTCATCATCTGAATCTTTGATTTTATTAATAGCAGTATTGGTATACTTTAAATCAAGGCCAATAGCAAATCGGTTTACCAATCCAGTATCTATTATATATCGTGCACCTAGGGTAAATGATTGAGAAGGACCAGTTCCTGTTGGTGTTGATTTACCTTTATAAAAGCGTGAATATGCAATACCATATGTATATCGATAGGTGGTATACCATGATTCAAACCACTGTAGCATAAGTGATTGNCTCCATCCAATTTCATAAATTTTTCCACTGAATTTATCTCCTTCCTTCCATGCTGCATTTAAAACAGTCCATTNGGGAGGTAANATTGATGGCAACAAGAGAGATGAATAGCGGATATTGATTCCCGTATGCATATCCAACCAACTGTTCCCAAACCAATAATATGCGAGATTTGTCTTTAATATATCTAAATCTAATTGGTGCCCCAAACGAGATACCATTTCCCCTCCATCAAATTTGTTNACATCTGATTCATAGGACATCCAATTACTTTTGAGGTTTCCAAGACCCAGAAACCCACCACCAATATTATATCCAAATCCATAGCGAATTTCTATCGGAATAAAATTTACTGGTTTATGGAACTCTCTTCTGCGAAAAATTCGATCTATAATATAACCTTTTTCATATTTTCTGCTGTCAATNTCNTCTAAAGAAAATATTTTAAAAATTAGTGATTTGGATGTATCCTGAACTGAAACGGGTTCATAGGCCCATGCCATAGCAGTAATTAAAATGATGATGAAGATAGATTTCTGAATCACAACTCTTCAAAATAGGTGCATTTAAACACTCATAGCAAGGCGTCCATCAATTAAAGATTCTATTCATACTAAGTCAATTTGCGGTAATTTCCGGACAGATTAATTAATTTGGGAAACTATATACTAAATAATAGTTAAAAACTTTAGAATGACCNTATTTATTAAAATAAGAAGTGTGCTCATAATTATTACGATGATCACGATATTGCCCGCTCAGGCTTTTTCNATTGCCCGCATTCATTATGACGGCGGAGGTGATTGGTATGGTGACCCAAGCAGCCTCCCCAACTTATTAAGCTATATTCAGATGAATACTTCTATTTTAGTTCATGATAATGAAGTAAGGGTTAAGTTGACTGATTCTGATCTGTACAGCCATTCATTTCTGTATATCACAGGTCACGGTAACATTCGATTTTCTGTTGATGAAGTTGGCGTTTTAAGGGATTTTCTTTTAAAAGGTGGTTTTCTACATGCCGATGATAATTACGGTATGGATAATTCTTTTCGCAGAGANATGAAAAGAGTTTTCCCCGAAAAAGAATGGGTGCCTATTCCTTTTGATCATGAAATTTTTCATGCCTTTTATGACTTTCCCAATGGNTTACCAAAAGTCCATGAACACGATGGAAAACCCGCACAAGCATTGGGGTTATTTGATGCTGAACGCATGATTGCTTTTTATACTTACGAATCAGATTTGGGAGATGGATGGGAAGATAGTGAAGTTCATAATGACCCTCAAAATATCCGAGAAGCAGCCCTAAAAATGGGTGTAAACATTGTCTGGTTTGCTCTGACACAATAAAATGAACACNATTGCAGAATATTTAATTTATATCCGCCTTGCGGCCATTAAAGTTGATATAAAAATCNCAGGTTGGCGTTTATATACAACTGCCTTATTTCTGTTTCTCATTGGACTTATGCTTGAAAATGTATTTTATNTTTCTACTTTTATTCGCTTTACAACATTNATTACTATTGCTGGTATTCTAGTATTATTTGGAATTTGGATTACAATCATCTTTATCCAAATAAAAAATGATCGATACACACCCTATCGCTTGTCAGTCATTGCAAAAAAGACAGGACAATATGCTTTCCCAAAAAAAGATACCCTAATTAATGCGTTTGAGATCGAACAAAACAAAAAAACTTACTCTTCACAAGAACTGGAAAAAGTTTTCATTGAACAGACAACAAAAAAACTATCATCTATTAATTTATCTGACCTTTTTCCCACCTATAGAATCGAAACATGGAAAAAGATTACTCTTGTTAGTTTATCTGTAACTTTTTTGGCTATTGCATTTACATGGCACCATTCTGTTTCCTCGTTGTATCGATGGGCACACCCAAAAACAGAATTTTTACCCCCCAAACCATTTAAGCTTATTGGAAAAACCAGGCATTTGAATGTACTTGGCGGAGATAATGCAACTGTTGTTTTTGAGGCAAAAGGCACATCTCCAGACTCTGTATATATTGAATTCAAACCAATTGCATTTCAAGTTGGGAATGATTCTGTTATTGTTAAAACCTCCAATCTATCAGATGATCGGAAACATTATAAGTTCGAATTCAAAGATGTATTCCAAAATTACCGTTATCGAGCATTCTTACCATCCACTGAATTCTGGCAACCTTGGGAAGAGATTTCATCTAAATATTATTCAATCTCTGTAACAGACCGCCCATCAATAGAAGATTTTTTAGTAACCATCACACCGCCATCCTATACCGGATTAGCAGCGCAAACTCAAAAAGCAAACCAAGCTGAGATCCAGGCCATTTATGGTTCAACTATCGATGTTCAGTTNCNATCCAATCAGCAATTAACTAAAGCCGAATTANTTCTTGATGGTGAAAAAAAGAAAATGTCTNTTCGCAATAAAATGGCACATTATTCATTCACCATAAATATGGATCGGGAATTTTCCATCCATTTAACAGATAAACGAGGTGTCACCAATCGAAACCCAATCCCTTTTCATGTNCAAATTATTAGTGATATTTCTCCTGAAATGACTATTCTAAGACCACCGCCAATTATTGAATTAGGAGANGAGCAGAAAATTCCCGTTCTCATGACTATTGAAGATGATTTTGGTTTTAGTAATTTACAATTAGCTTATGAAATACAACGCCCAAGCTATATAAAGGAAGAACCATTGATCTCCATGTTTAATATTCCACTAAAAGATATGACCAAGGCACAGCAAGATATACAGACCATTTGGAATCTTGATCCACTAGGACTTATGCCGGAAGATGAAGTTCATTTCCATTTTGAATTGTATGACAATGATATGATATCAGGNCCCAAAAAATCAATTTCAAGTACATTTATTGCACGTGTCCCTTCATTAATTGATCTGTTTCACTCTTTTAATATAAAAGAAGAAGAAATTGTGGATGTAGTAGAAATGGAATTAAGAGACATTCAAAAATTGCAGNAACAATTGAAAAAAACAGAACTCAATCTTTTAAAAACAAATAAGCCAGACTGGAAAGATCAACAGGTATTGGAAGAAACACTAGAAGAAGTTCAGAATCAATTAGCTGATTTTGAATCATTGGCTGAACAAATAGATGCATTAAATAATTCNGGTAAAAAGCATCAATTATTTTCTGAAGATCTCATGGAAAAATTCATGGATCTCCAAAAATTNGTTGAAGAATTACTCCCGCCAGAAATGCTTCAAAATATGGATTGGATAAATGAAGCATTAAAAAAAATGGATCCAAAAGAAATGCTCAGCGCGCTGGAGAATCTTTCAAATAATCTAACACAGATTGAACGAGAGTTAGATAGATTCCTAGATATTTTCAAACGAGTNAAAGCAGAACAACAAGTTGATGAACTCCGAAAGCGACTTGAACAATTGGTGGATAGCCAGGATAATATCGATCAGCAGATCCGCCAGNCCACATCTCAGACCGACCCATCTATTTTTAANCGATTGAGTTTGCAAGAAAAAATGAGCAAGCGTGAGTTGGATGATATACGGGATGCCATGAATGTTGCTGCAAAGGATGTTAAAAAATTTAGCAGAANTACAGCACGTGATTTGGAAAAATTATCTGATTCAGAAACGGCNGAATCCTCAGANACNCATTTGNAANAAACTATCCANAGCCTAGATGATCTTGATCCATACGGGGCAATGGATGAAAGCTATGCNGGATTNCAGGATATTGAAGAAATGGAAAAATCCATGAAAGATATCATGAGTGAATTTCAAAAAGAAACGACTCGAGACATGGCCAAAAAATTTCGATCCATTTTAAGAGACGTATTGACCTTATCCAAATCTCAAGAATCACTTCGAAAAGAAACAGTTGAAATACCCAGNAATTCACCACGATTAAGTAATTTAGCCGGCCAACAACAANTGATNCAAGACCANCTAACCCAAACCATGCAAAATACCATGTCCCTATCCAAAGAAACNTTTTTAGTCTCTCCTGAAATGGGAAGAAAAATGGGTGCNGCATTTGGTCAAATGCAAATGGCAAAAGGAAAATTGGCAGAACGAAATGGCGGTGGATCTCTAGNGAATCAGGNCCAAGCNATGNTGGCATTAAATGAAGGTGCAAAAAATATTATTCAAACCATAAAGCAAATGCAAAAATCAGGCTCCGCAAGCGGNTATGAANCATTCTTAAAACAAATGGAAGAAATGGCTGGTCAGCAACAAGGNATTAATGATCAAGGTATGCAATTGGCTTTAGGACAAATGGGCGCATCTATGCAAAATNCACTCATGCAAAAAATGTTGGCTAAACAAAAAGCCGTGCGCCAATCACTTCANAACATGATAAATGAAATGANTCAAGCAGGAAATCAAGGTCTAGGTGACTTAAGTGGAATTGGAGAAGAAATAGACGAAGTAATTAAAGATCTTGAAAAAAGAGATTACAATCAATCCACCTCCATGAGGCAAAAAAGAATCCTATCCCGTATGCTTGATAGTCAAAAATCTTTGACCCAGCGTGGTTTTGATGAAAAACGACAATCAGAAACAGCAGGTCAAATTGTTTTTGAGGGTCCATCTGGGCTTCCTC
>PAIR01000004.1 GCA_002704905.1 Fidelibacterota bacterium | reverse complement strand
AGATGACGATAGTATTTTTAGAATCTATCCCATTGGCAGTTTGTTTGGTGAAAGTCGTTTTGCGGCTTTCGGATTAGAATCGGTGGGAGGATATCACCCGGCAAAGTTAAAGGATTACAATACATTCTTATCCAAAACTGGGAATGCTGCTGCGATTCCTGTTCTGCAAATGTTAAATGTAAAATATCTTATTAGTCCACAGAAGATCAACCACCCATCACTAAAATTGGTTAAAGAAGGGAAAATGAGGTCAACCCGCGGGGAAATGCCGGTTGCTGTATTCGAACTTGAGAACTCTTTGCCCCGTGTTTGGTTTGTTCGTGAAGCTCAATCAGTACCATATGATACTATTTGGAAAAAAATAATTCAACCGGATTTTGATCCGAGAAAAACGGCATATATCAGTGAACAAATCGATATTTCCGAAAACTCAATGGCGACTATTACTCAATTTGATCGAACAGTGCATCGATTTACTATTTCTACAGAATCAGAAGGAAATCAATTTCTCGTTTTAAGTGAGGTTTATTATCCTTTGAGATGGAAAGCATCCATTGATGGAACTCCCTTAGAAACCATTAAAGTAAATGGTATAATTCGTGGAGTTGAAGTACCTGCTGGTACTCATACAATAGAATTCAAATATGATCAAACGAGTTTTAATATTGGTGTTACAATATCATTTATTTCTTTTGGTTTTTCATTATTACTGGTCGTCTTAGGCTATTTGAAAAGAAAAGACTCATGAGTAATTACCATACAAGTGGAAACATAAAATTGAGCTTATTTTTTGTTGGTCTTATTCTTATTGTCGGTCTATTGGCTTATTCAAATTCTATTGTAAATCGTTTACGCGATGATAATAGGGAAATTGTAAAAGTTTATTCCGAGATTATTGCCAAAACAGTAAATGAAGCTTCGGACTCAAATTTGAATTTTGTTTTTGATGAAATTATTAAGAAGGTTCAATTTCCCATCATCTATTCTAATTCAATGCATGAGCCGGAATATGGACGAAATCTTGAAGAAGGATTGAGTAAGGATAAACTGCAAAAACCTATGGCATCCATGGATCGTCANAATGAACCAATTCCTATTCTTTTCAATGATAATACTTCAGGTGAATCTATTTTATTGGGTTATTTGCATTATGGTGACTCTGATCTAATCCGAAAACTCCAATGGTTACCATTCCTTGAAATTTTCATTGTTACTTTGTTTATTTTCTTGGGATTCTTGGGATTCAATTCGATNCGGAATAGTGAAAAGCGAAATATCTGGGTGGGCATGGCTCGAGAGACTGCTCATCAACTGGGCACACCTGTGTCAGCGCTTATGGGATGGATTGATCGAATTAAAGTACATCCAGAAGAATCAAATATTGTTGTTAAAGAAATGGAGTCTGATCTGGANAGGCTAAAAGAGATTGGCAACCGCTTCAGCAAAATGGGTTCTGAAACGCCACTGAAAAAGCTATCCTTGAATGAATTAGTAGATCAACAGACTCAATATCTTAAAAAAAGAGTACCATTAATTGGGAAAAATATTGAATTAATAATTGAATCAACCAAAGATATTTCTATTCAAGGTAATACCACTTTATTAGGTTGGGCCATTGAAAATGTNATNCGTAATGGGATTGACTCTATCAACAGTTCCAATGGAATGGTAAATATCAAAATTTCTGCTTCCGGTCAATTTGGGTTAATCCATATAAGAGATAATGGGAATGGAATTCAGAAAAAAAATTGGAAAAACATATTTCGTCCTGGATTCAGTACNAAACATGGAGGTTGGGGATTAGGACTATCTTTAGTCAGCCGTATAATTAAAGATATACATGGTGGTGAAATTAAGGTAATTGATAGCGCAAAAGGCGTAGGAACGACATTTGAGATTCGTTTAAAAAGAGCGTCTTAATCTTTATTAATAAATGCTTAATCTCGGTAATTTCTTTACATAATAAACAGGAGTAGAAATTGAATTNTAATTTATTATTTGCAGGTGGCCAAAATTCAACTGGAGGTGGATTGATGGCTTATTTACCATTCATACTTATTCTAGCGATTATGTATCTTCTTATGATTCGTCCTCAAGCCAAGCGTCAAAAAGAAAAACAAAAAATGCTTGAAGCCTTAAAAAAAGGTGATCGGATTGTTACCATAGGTGGAATTCATGGTACGGTGAGTGGATTTAAAGGCAAAGACAAAAAAGCGGTTATCATAAAAATAGATAATANTACATCCATGACCTTGAACCGTTCTGCAGTAGCTGGCTTAACCGATAAGGTGGATGATTCTGCAACTGAAATGCTCGAGGCTAAATCTTAATGGCTTTAATGGAAGTAATAAAATACGGNGATCCAATTCTTCGAAGAAAATGTCAAACAGTGAAAAACTTCAAAGAGTTGCAGACATTAATTGATGACATGTTTGACACTATGTATGAAGAAAGTGGAATTGGGCTTGCTGCGAATCAGGTAGGTGTTGATCTTAACCTGTTTATTATTGATATTTCTGATATTGAAGAAGAAGGTGAAAATATTCATGTATACATTAATGGAGAAATTATAGGTAGTGCAGGTGAATCTTGGTTTGAAGAAGGATGTTTATCTATTCCGGATGTACGATTAGANGTAAAACGTCCTGAAGTTATCACATTCAAATATCAAGATCAGAGAGGAGANGAGCATACTGATCAAATTGGTGGACTTTTAGCTCGCGCAATTCAACATGAAGTGGATCACTTGAACGGTATATTTATTGTTGATCGTGTTTCAGTCTCNACCAAACTGGGTGTAGATAAAGAATTGAAAACCATTAAAAAAGATTCAGTATCAAAAGCCAAGTACCGAAAGGCTTTTGTTCTCTAATTCTNATCTTCATCTATTGAATTATTTAAAAGGGGTGTATCAATGAAAATCATTTTTATGGGAAACCCCGCTATAGCTTGCCCCATTTTAAAATCACTTCAGACTTCAGTTCATGAAGTTGTGGCTGTTGTAAGTAATTTGCCCAAAGCGATGGGACGCGGACAGACTTTGAAATACACTCCTGTAGGTGAAATGACAAAGTTATTAAAACTTCCTTTTATTCCAGNAGAGTCATTGAAGGATGAAGTATTTNTTAATCAACTCAAGGCATTAAATCCTGATNTGATTGTCATTGTGGCGTTTAGAATCTTGCCCAATGAGGTGNTAGCTATACCCAAAATGGGTTCAATCAATTTACATACATCCTTATTACCCAAATACCGTGGTGCCGCTCCAATTCAACATGCTTTGATGAATGGCGATCAGTTTACGGGAATCACTACATTTTTGATTGAACCAAAAGTAGATACTGGTGCGATTATTTTTCAGGAAAAGATTCCAATTCTTCCAGAAGATAATTTTGGAACGTTGTCTGAAAAGATGGCTGAACAAGGCGGTGAATTAGTGTTGAGATCAATTGATGCATTAAATAGAGATTTTCAACCAACACCTCAAAATAATGATGTAGCCANTACTGCACCTAAAATATTAAAAGAAATGTACATAATTAATTGGTCTAAAGATGCTAAATCCATTCATAATAAGGTCCGAGGTTTACCTGGTGCGTTTACTACACTAAACCAAAAACGCTTAAAAGTATTTAAAACTGCAGTTTTAAGAAATAATAATTCAANAGATCCAGGGCAAATTATTCTTATTGATAAAAANCGATTAGCAATAACTTGTGGGAAGGGTGCATTAGAATTGATAGAGATCCAAATGGAAGGGAATAAAATGATGCTGGCTTCCGAATGGATGAAAGGCGCTCAACTCTCTGAAAATATTTCATTTGGTGNATAATGAAAGATGCTAGATATCATGCATTCCATATCTTAAAAATTTATTACCAAAAAAAAGACAGATTAAAAACGGTTCGAGATAATTATTTTAAAAACCATACCCTTTCACAAAACGAACTAAATCGATCGTTAGTTCTTTCTAATGAAGTAGTTCGTTGGGCGGGACGTCTTGATTATTGGATCAATTTAAAATTGGATAAATCTCTGCGCAAACTGCATCCGTCCATTCATTTATTATTAAAACTTGGCTATTACGAAGTACTTATGGATAATGCGATTCCAATACATGCGGCTGTTAATTCATGGGTAGAATTAACCAAGATCATTATGGGTAAAAAGTTTGTGGGACTCGTGAATGCGGTACTGAGAAAAACAAAACAGATCGATCCAACTAAACGAGAANATGGTCAATCGAATGGCGAATGGTNTTCATATCCCAATTGGATGGTAGACAATTGGATNCTNCAGTTTGGAGAAGAAGGCGCATTNGCACTTTGTGAGTACTTTAATAAAANAACTCATAAAGATATACGAATTAATACAGNCCAATTTAGATTGNAAACAGTAATTAACGAGATTGACTCTCTTGGGATTTCATGGGAAAGAATTGCTAGCTCAGATCAATTTATACGAATTCAGTCGGGTCTTGGTCGACTCATAAAAAGTAATCTGTTTAAACTAGGCATGTTTAATATGCAGGATCGTGCTTCAGGTGCTGTTGTCGAATTGTTGGACCCTCAGGCAGGTGAAACCATCTTGGATGTATGCGCCGCACCGGGAACAAAATCAGGCTATATTATTGAAAGGATGAAAGGGGATGGACAAGTGTTTGCATCTGATATTAGTTGGTCTCGAATGAATAAAGGCAAAATGAGATCAAAAGATTTAGACGAACCTATTGAATGGCTTAATAAAGATGCCACTTGTGACGAATTCCCTATGGCGGATCGTATTTTAATCGATGCTCCTTGTACCGGAACAGGTGTCATTGGTCGACATCCAGATATCCGGTGGAGACGTGAAATAGGAGATGCAAGATCCATGGCACATATACAAATGGAAATATTGACAAATATGGCTCAATATGTAAAGCCCAGAGGGACGATCATCTATTCAACTTGTTCTCTTGAGAGTGAAGAGAATTGGAATGTAGTCAAGTCGTTCCTTAAATTAAATAATAATTTCAATCTCAAATCTGGAAAAAACTTTGTTCCCAAATCATGGCTCAATTCAAACCAATGTCTAGAAACGTTTCCCCCTCGCGACAAGGTTGACGGTATGTTTGCAGCTCACCTTAGAAAAAAATGATAAGTAGATTTATTCATTTCATTTTAGCCTTTTTGACTGTTTCCATCGGTCTATTTATCCTATTTGATCAGGTGATCATGCCAGCATATATCCGTAAAGATCAAACAATTACTGTGATGGATGTGAAAGGTAAATTATTGGATCGTGCTTTAAAAGAACTAGACTCTGAAGGATTTAAAGGGCTAGTATTTGATACAGTTTATACTTCAGAAGTAGACCCTTTAACTATTATTGATCAATATCCGCTGTCAGGCCAAAAAGTGAAGCGTGGTCGGACTATCCGTCTCAAAATTGCACGTCAAGAAAAAATGATATTAGTCCCTGCTTTAGTGGGAAAATCTCGTCGAAGCGCCGAAATTTCTCTTCAACAACTTGGACTTCAAATTGACACAGTTTACCAAGAGTTTAATCCTGATTATCCTAAAGGTACAGTTGCTTGGCAATTTCCAAAAGAAGGAGATCAGATCAAGAAAGGACTAGGGCTACAAATTACTGTCAGCCAAGGTTTACCACCTGATTTCTTTCAAGTACCACAATTATTTGGTTTAAGCATGAAAAAGGCGAATTCTGAACTGGTAAAAGCACGGTTGAATGTGGGTAAGATATCCTATCAGCAAAATGAGGACTTAGTTCCATATACAGTTTTGGACCAATCAATTGCACCGGGAACAGTATTGGATCGATATACAGAAATCGACCTTATCGTTAGCATTTTGGATCTTCAAGATATTTTTGACAAATTACAGAGTGAAAAATGATTACATCGAACGAGTACCTTCGGAAAATTATTCATTTATTCAACCTTATCATTCCATTTGGATATTTATTTTTCATACATGAAAAATGGGATATGGTAATATTATTAACGGTATTCACATGTCTATTTTTATTTGTTGAAATTTTGCGAAACAAGATCGGGTGGATCAAGTCCCTTTTTAATTCTCTATTTAATAGTATGCTCAGAGGCCATGAATTAGATGGAAAACTCACAGGAGCGACATGGGTTTTGATTGGAGCATTGACTTCAATTATGCTTTTCTCAAAACCTGTGGCTATCATTGCTTTGATTTTTATGAGTTTGGGAGATACAACGGCAGGATTGATCGGCCAAAATTTTGGAAAACATAAAGTTGGAAATAAAAGCTGGGAAGGCTTTTTTTCCGGATTGACTGTATGTATCATTGTTGCCATTAACTTTCCACTTTTGCCACTAACCGTTTCTTTGGCAGGAGCTCTTACGGCCATGATTATGGAATTGGTACCCATCCCATTAGATGACAACTTCAAGATTCCACTTGGTTCAGGTGCAATCATGATGATGTTAACAACCTCTGCCTAATGACTTTTGTATACCCAAATATTCTTTGGGGCTTGTTGGCTGCATCCCTACCTTTAATTATTCACCTAATAAGCCTCCGTAGTACGAAAACCATTGAATTCTCATCTATTCGCCATATCAAATCATTGGAAAATAAAACCATTAAAAAATTGAAGATAATGCAATGGATACTCATCGCATTGCGGATGGGTATTATCTGTACTTTGATTATAATGTTCTCTGGACCTATACAGGTGAATGACTCATCATGGATCCCTAGTGAAAAAGAATCAGAAGCCGTGATTATTATAGATAATTCAGCTAGTATGTCGGTTACCATAGATCGCGATTCATTTCTTGATGATGTAAAAAGTGAAATACCAAAAATACTTTCCAGTTTTGATGGATTGGTAAACCTGAATGTGTTTCAGACTACGCCTCCAGAGAAGATTTTTTCTGGAATAATAGAAGAAGGGATGGTTGTTAAACATGAGAATTGGAACATAAATCAATCTGTTGGTCGAGATCGACTTTGGACTTTGGTGGATTCGGTATTGAAATCCATTGATTCATCTCTGCCGAATCGGGAATGTTTCATTTTAAGTGATTTTCAAGTTTCACCGCCAACCAATTATAAAGATGAATTTAAAGGGTGGAGATTCTACTGTTTTGGTAGGGGACAACTGAACGATAACATTGCTATAACAGACATATCCACGATGAACAAGATTAAACTTCCNAACCATTTATTAAAGCTTAATACGAAGATTGAAAATATGGGNTCTAATGACCGTCAAAATGTATCGGTGGAACTCTATTTANATGAAGAGCGAGTGGGACAGATTGTGTCTCATTTTAAAATNGGGAGGNAAAAAGATTTTTTGTTCCAAGTCTTTCCTAATAAAAGTGGTGTNATACGTGGAAAATTACAGATTCCTCGAGATGATTTTATATTTGATAACCAACAAACATTCGAACTCAACATTCCAAATCAAATATCNTGTAAAGTAATTTCCAGTTCTCANGATGGATTATTTATGTTAAAAACTGTTTTGGAATCCATCAGCGGTAAAGATCAGTTTCTGGATATTGAGTTAAGAGTTATGCCTGAAATCGAACGTCTTTATTTGGATGAGACAGATGTTTTGATTCTTCAGGATCCGAAGGTATTGAAGCCCAGTTCCATTGAGGCTATTAAGCGTTTTTTAGCGGATGGTGGTAGTGTCCTCTGGTTTTCTGCAGAGAACTATAAAACTCTTGATGATGTGACAATCTCAAACTTGCAATTACCTATTTTTGAAAATAGGATTCAACTTGAAGGAGAATCCTNTTTTACTGTAAATGTAATCAATCGTGAGGATCCTTTATTATGGGATTTAAATCTNCGCAACCTGGAATCAGCATTGCCCCAGGTATTTATTTATAACGAGGTGAACTTAAAAAGAGCACATAAACCAATATTAACACTTAATAATAATGCACCTTTCTTGATCGATATACCTTATAGTGGAAGTCAAATCTACTTTTTTACATCACCTTTAGATCTTCGTTGGAATGATTTTACTATGAAAGGGTTACTTATCCCCATTATTCATCGGTTACTAATCTTGTCTTCAACCAATGAATTAAATACAACCAAAGTTGAAGTAGATATGCCCAAAATTATTAAAATTTCAAAAGAATTAATCAATCATAAATGGTCTGTCAAATTACCATCTGGGAATCGCATACTCGTCGTTCCAGATTATAATAAAGAAGTGCTTTTTTTTGACCAAACCACTGAATTGGGTTCTTATGAGGTTTTTGCCGGAGAGGAGTTTTATACAGCATTTTCCACAACATTGTCTCCTTATGAGTCACCTAAATTACGATTAACTTCGACAGAATTGAGTGAAACTTTAGGTGATGAAAATTTGGTTTGGATCGATAATGGAGTTNCCATAAAAGAAACCATTGAATCACAACGCCACGGTCGATCCTTATGGCGAACNTTTTTNATNATTGCTATCAGTTTATTTATGCTGGAGTCNTACATAAGTCGACCAAAAAGGGGCGCACTAAAATCCCAGTCATGATTAATAATTCTAAAATAATAAAGAAAGAAAAAGCACTTCTTATCGGNGTTATCNACGGTTCTTTAGATAAGCCCANNGTNGAAGAACATTTATTAGAATTAGAATTATTAGCCTGGACAGCTGGTGCCAATGTAGTTGGGCAGGTGACACAAAAAATATCCCGAATCAATCCATCATTTTTTATTGGAAGTGGTAAGGCTGATCAGATTATAAACCAGGCNAAAGAATTAGAAGTNTCNCTNATTATATTTGATGATGAACTTAGCCCAGCACAAATTAAAAATTATAGCAATTTGACTGAAAATATAAAAGTCATAGATCGCAGCACGCTCATCCTTGATATTTTTAAACAACACGCAAAAACTAAAGAAGCTAAAACTCAGGTAGAACTGGCGCAGTTGGAATATATGCTACCAAGATTAACNCGAGCATGGACGCACCTTGAAAGACAGATGGGTGGTATTGGAACCCGTGCTGGAGCAGGGGAAACTCAGATCGAGGTAGATAGACGTTTGATCCGGACGCGAATCTCTAAATTAAAAAAAGAATTGGATAAGATTGATAAAGAGCGATATACCCAGAGGAAACACCGTGAAAATATATTTAAAGTGGCTTTGGTGGGTTACACCAATGCTGGGAAATCAACCCTNATGAAAACTATTTCAGGTGCTGATGTATTCATTCANGATCANTTGTTTGCAACACTAGATACAACAACTCGATCTGTAGATCTGGATAATTCGCACAGAATTTTATTGAGTGATACAGTTGGGTTTGTACGAAAATTACCACACCACTTAATAGCTAGTTTTAAAAGTACTTTAAAAGAAGTATTGGATGCAGATCTTATCCTAGTCGTGCTTGATGGTTCATCCAAGCAGGTATTGGAACATTATAATACCATTATGGAAGTGCTAAAAGATTTAGGCGCTGAGCGCCATCCGCTATTAAAGGTAGTCAACAAAATTGATCATGAAAATGTAGCATCTCAATTAGCCTATTTAAATCGAACATTTTCTGAAGGAATTTTTATATCTGCCCTCAATAATCTAAGGATCGATATTCTCACTCAAAAAGTGGTCGATATTATTGATAAGAATTTCCAAGTTGTGGATCTTCAATTTACCTATGAGGAATCGAAGCAAATGGCATTAGCCCAAGAAGGTGTAGATGTTTTGGAGAGAACTTACAATGATGACCATGTACGCTTGAAAGTAAGAGGCTCCCGTTGGCGTATAAGTCAAATTCAGGCCACATTGCATCAATAAAAAACCCCCACAACTTACTTTTCATAAAAAAGTAGAGATGGCAGGGGCTTTTTATTTATTACTTCAGCTTCGATTTCAGGATCCGTGAAACACGATAGAGGTCTCTGTAGCCAGCAAACTTCCTTGATCCGATAGAAAACGGAAAGGCCTGTTTTTTGGATTCAGAAGGTTATCTCAAGGATTTTTTATTGAAGATCCTGAAATTCAATAACTGAAATAAATATTTTTAAATAGCTTATTAAGTTTACAAGTTTTTAATCATGTAATCAAATCAAGTGAAAAAATATTTCAAATTCTGATTTGACCTTCTGTTGAAGCGACAGCAACAGCCACACTGGCATCACCTGTTACATTTGTTACCGTCCGCATCATATCTAATATTCGATCTACACCTAAGATTAGAGCAATTCCAGCACTGGGGATGCCAATGGCCTCAAGAATAATAACCAGCATAATAATACCTGCGCCTGGAACGGCAGCCGTACCAATGGAAGCCAATACGGCGGTAAGTACGATGGTTAACTGGGCGCCCAATGTTAGATCCATACCCAATGTCTGAGCAATGAAGACGGCTGCAACCGCTTGATACAGTGCAGTTCCGTCCATATTAATTGTCGCACCCAAAGGGAGCACAAAAGAAGATACTTCTTCAGATACACCCAATTCATCTTCACACCTTTCCATAGTAACGGGCAGAGTTGCTCCGCTGGAACTAGTTGAAAAGGCCAATAGTTGAGCCGGAGCGATTCCTTGGTAGAATTTCTTTAAAGACATTTTGGAAAATATCTTCAGAATTGTAGAATACGTGACCACCATATGCAGGAATAGACCAATAATTACCGCTAGCATATAGAATCCAAGTGCACTCAATAGTTCTAATACATTATTTATATTATTCCCAGCCACAGAAGTTATGGTATCTGCAATGAGGGCAAATACGCCTATGGGGGCCATGAGCATTATATTATCAACTAGTTTGATTACCAAATCATTGACACCCTCCATGAATTCTAATACAGGTCGCGCTTTTTCTTTCGGGATCTGGATCAATGCAATTCCCACAATTATAGCCACAAAAACCACCTGGAGCATGTTCCGATTATTGGATGCAGAACTAAAAAAATTGCTAGGCACCATATCCACAACTGGCTGAAGTATAGTGCGATCTTTGACTTGCTCTGCAGCTTCCATTTTACCTGAGGCTGCAGATTGATACGTATTTTGAAGTTTAGTTTTCATGTCCTCCGGTACAGTTTCGCCAGGCTGAATAATATTGACGGCCACAAGACCTATGGTAACTGCAATGGCTGTTGTGACAATATAAATGGTAATGGTTTTACCGCCTATCCGTGAAAGTTTTTTCAGGTCTGATAAAGAAGCTACTCCTGTTATTAATGATGAAAGCACGAGTGGAACGGCAATCAGTTTCAATAAGTTGATAAAAATCTTTCCAAATGGTGCGATCCAATTGTTGGTGAAGTCTCCCCATCCTTGTGATGCAGAAATAACACCAAATATGAGTCCTAGTGTCAAGCCAATTATAATTTTCCAGTGTAATTCAAGTTTCATAATATCTCTATGTTAAAGTTTTGATTAAGAATCCTGATTGGATTCGCTATCTTTTTTTATTTTAGTATATTTTTTAAAGTACGCATCACCAATGGATGAAAAAAAGCCTAATAGTCTGTTTCTTTTCCCTTTATTTTCATCCACTCTTTTAATTGCTGTATGAATAGCCGTATCTATGAGGTCTTGTACATGGGCAAATAGTTCGCCCACGCGTTTCGGAAGTGATTTACTCATTGATAAATTTAAACGCCTGCTTAATATCTGTGGTGGGTATTTTACAGGCAAAATCCTGGCAAATATAAAAAGTTGTTTTATCATCGATAGTTTGCTGTGTAGCAGTCCATCTTGCTAATGGTGTTAAACGTTTGAGTTCATCATCTGTATCTTTGAAGATTAGTACTTTTCCAGGGATATAAGTTGATTTAAATCTACTCAATGCAGCCTGAGTAGTCGAATCCTTACCGGATCCAACTACGACAATCTCTTTAGGGCTGTCCGATTCAAACAAAAATGCAGAGAGCATTGATGTAAATCCTGTCGGTGAGCTTTCAATTTCAGTTGAGAAAATGTTAAATAATTGATAGGCCATTTCAACCCATTTTACATCGCCGGTTAAGCGGTTTAACTTAAGCAGATTCATAGCAGCAACAGAATTTCCGGATGGAATTGCACCATCATAGCCTGTCATAGATCTAACGATGAGTTTCTCCGCTTTAACGCTTCCCAAGTAGAATCCACCGGCTTCATTCCAAAATTCTGCTACCATAGTTTCACTGAGGTCAATGGCTTTACTCAAATAAGACACATTAAATGTGGCCTCATACAATTCAAGCAGGCCCCATACCATGAAAGCATAATCATCTAAGTGTGCTTCTAACCCTGAGTCTCCTTTTCGGTAGCGTTTTTTCAATCGGTCCTTTTCATCTGTCAGATTCTTTAATATGAATTGAGCACTTTTTTCTGCTGCTTGAATAAATGATTGGTTTTTAAAAGCTACACCGGCCTTGGAATAAGCAGCTATCATAAGCCCATTCCAGTCAGTCAATATTTTATCATCTTTTAAGGGGTGAATCCGTTTTTCTCGAATTTCAAATAAGATTTCTCTAATCTTTTCAAGACGCTTAAGTTCATTTTGTTTGAGATTTGAGTTTTTAATATAAAATATATTTTTTCCAGTAAATTTTCCCGAGGCTTCATCTTTGAAGTTACCATTGGAATCCAAATTGTACAGTTCTGTTATAAGTCTAGTATCATTGTCATCTAAAATGGATTTTAGTTCATCATTGGTCCATAAATAAAACAAGCCTTCCTCACCTTCGCTGTCTGCGTCTTCTGCAGAATAGAATCCACCTCGAGTATCCGTCATATCTCGGCGCACATAAGTGAGAATTTCTTCTGCGATTTTTTGATATTCTGAATTGCCTGTAATTTGATAAGCCTCCGTATAAGCTATGGTCAACATGGCTTGGTCGTAGAGCATTTTTTCAAAATGGGGTACCAACCATTCTTTATCAGTTGAATAGCGGTGGAAGCCAAATCCCAAATGGTCAAATATGCCGCCCAATCGCATATTTTTNAGAGTGTTTTCAACCATCATTAGGGCGGTCTTATCTCCAGTCATATGATGATAGCGGAGAAGGTATATTAAATTATGAGGTGACGGAAATTTTGGTTGTGTTCCAAAACCACCATGAATCTTGTCGTACCGATTCACAAATTGAGCATAAGTATCTCCAAGAATGGATTCATCTAATCTGTTACCTTTTTGCTTCTTGTTGGAATTTTGAAGGAATGTATTAATCTTCTGAGCAGATTCGACTAGTTCATTGCGTTTATTTTTCCATGCATCTGCTATTGAGGGTAGGAGTTCCACCATTCCTGGTCGTCCAAAGCGCCCAGTTTTAGGAAAGTATGTACCTGCAAAAAATGGGTCTTTATTAGGTGTCATAATAATGGTAAGAGGCCANCCACCACGACCAGTCATGGCCTGNCAGACAGACATGTACACATGATCNATCTCGGGTCGTTCTTCTCGGTCCACTTTGATTGAAATAAAATTTTCATTCAAAAGCTGGGCTACCTCCTCATCTTCAAAGGATTCGTGTTCCATTACATGGCACCAGTGACAGGTAGAATATCCAATTGAGAGAAAAATGGGGCGATCCAGTTCCTTGGCCTTATCAAAGGCTTCCTCACTCCAAGGATACCAATCGACGGGATTATTTTTATGTTGTAAAAGATAGGGGCTNGATTCTTGGGCCAGTCTATTCACGTATTTTTCTTTCTCTTTGGATTNTTTTAACATTGATTGGCTCCACAAATTTGAAATTAACCCAAATAATATTACAAAAAGAACTGAATGATGGTTTTTCATGCCTATGCTTGTAATTCGCATGCCCCAAAATTAATTTCAATGCCTCATCTTAACCAAGGTAGAAGGAAAATATGATTCACTTAAGTGTTATCCTCATATATTTATTTATTCTGATTGGTATTGGCTTTTATAAATCTAGTAAGGTCAAGACCCAGTCGGACTTCGCCGTAGCTGGACGCTCACTAACCCCNTGGGTCTTAGTNGGGACNATGTTGGCCACCTGGATGGGTACCGGCTCAATTTTGGGGAATGCAGGTAAAACCTATGANACGGGGATGGCCGCATTAATTCTCCCAATAGGTAGTATNTTGGGTATAATCCTTTTGACNCAGATTGCNGGNAAGGTGCGATCATTCGAAAAATATACCGTACCAGAAATTTTAGGTGAACGTTTTGGTCCAGGTGCACGCCTTCTATCTGTCGTTGCCTTAGTGATCGCNTATATGGTGATTGTAAGCTACCAGTATAATGCAGGTGGTGCCGTGCTACATACTGTACTCACAAATGATGCCGGCGTATCCTTGATCTCAGTGAAGACGGGTACTATTATTGCAGCAGTCTTTATTATTGCCTATACCATGTTGGCTGGACTNGTGAGTGTGGCATACACGGATGTNGCTAATGGCCTAATCATTCTTTTATCCTTCATTATTGCCATACCGATCTTAATGGCTGAAGCGGGCGGGTTTTCCGGTATGGCTGAATCTTTTGCGTCTATGGGAAAAGATTCCCACATGAATTTTTGGGGTGTCTATTCAANNATGGATATCATCAACTTTTGTNTNCCNCCCTTTCTCCTGATTATGGGTGATGCCAACATGTACCAGAGATTTTTTGCTAGCAAAAGTGCAGAAGGGGCGAAGTTTGCTACGAAGGTATTNATTGGNGCNGTTGCAGCNGCTGAACTCATGATTATCTTTTCGGCCTGGGTGGCGTCTAGTATGATCCCTGATGCAGAAGTTGGGAAATATGTATTGATTTACGCTTCNCATAAATTTTTACCCACTTTTTTNGGTGCCATCATGATGACNACNATTGTAGGTATNATCATTTCAACAGCGGATAGTTTTTTGCTTGTTCCTGCCACCACGCTGATGCGAGACGTNTATTTGAATTATATAAATCCCAATGCAGATGAAAAGAAGATTGTTCTATTAAGCCGATTGTTAGTACTTGCACTAGGTATCGTAGCCTATATTGTATCTCTTGGTTTTGCTAAATCAGCGGGATTCTTTGAACGTGCTCTATACGCATATACTATTTACGGTGCTGCGATCACGCCAACTCTAGTGGCTGCATTATTCTGGAGAGGTGCAACGAAAGCTGGAGCAGTGGCATCTATTATAACCGGTACGGTTACCACACTATTGTGGAAGGAAGCTGCATTCATCAAAAACATTATCCCGGTAAATATATATAACAATATGGATGAGGTATTGCCCGCGATCACTCTTTCAATTGTATCCCTGGTCCTAGTAAGCCTAGCGACGAAAAAAGATTAGGTTCGGGTGATAAGTGGAGGATTATTCTTAAGAGGCGATTTCTCTTTGGAAAGATCACGACGGTAATATTCAAAGGCTTTCCCCGTCCCTTGCCAGTCCTCTATGCGGTTTACTATTCGAATATCTCCTGTGAATCTTGCGGATATACCATTGGCAACATGACCTGTTATATGATTTACATTGTCTCGTTTTCCTGCCCAGCTTAAGAAAACGCGCTTCAGCATTTTTGCATAACCATTACCTTTATATTCAGACTGAATCACAAATGCATACGTGTAAAGCGTATTTCCCTTACCAAAATTTTCATCCATCCTAGCCCAAGGTTCATGACTCAATACTTCCAATGGAACACCGATAATATAGCCAATGATTTCTTCTCGGTACCGTGCAATAAAAGGGAGGGATCCAGCTTTATTAAAATATTTTTGAATGGTAGTTTTCGTGAGGACCGCTTTTTCACCGTAATCTTTTTCTAGAGATTTTGAAATTTCAATCAGTTGAGAATAGTCTGATTCACCAGCATGTTTTAATAGTTCAATTTGAAAAACACCGCTGGATGCAATAATCTGGGAATCAGAATTGGTTGAGTTTGAAATAGAAAGTTGATCCATAAGGGATGAATTTAATCGGATAATCCAATTTATAGCATTATTCATACATTCCTTTTTCAGGTTCATGGGTAGACAAAGTAAATTCAACGCCTATGCAGGCCTTTAATTCACGACTTTCAGATACGATTCAAGCCAAAAAAAGCCACCTCTGCGTGGGGTTGGATATGAGCCCGGAGGGGCTAGGTTTGACCAATGCTANCATTGAGGNATTAAANNATCATACCTATAAAGTGATTAATGCCACCCATGATNTGGCTGCAGCATTTAAACCNAATTTGGCTTTTTTTGAAAGNTGGGGAAGTNCTGGATTTAAATGGTTGGAAGAAACNATGGATCATTTCGGAGATAGTGAGATTATCATTGGAGATGCAAAACGNGGAGATATTGGAAATACNGGTAAACAGTATGCTCATAGTTTATTTGACCATTTTGGATTTGANGCAGTAACCTTGAGNCCTTATATGGGTGNAGATTCTATTTCACCTTTTACGGAAAATCCTGAAAAAGGTGTATTCATCCTATGCCGAACATCCAATCCATCGGCCGTGGACCTTCAAAACCAATCTGTGGGTAATAAACTACTGTTTGACAAAACNGCNCAATTTTGTGTAGAATGGAATAGGAATAATAATGTGGGACTAGTTGTCGGNGCNACCACACCTGAAGAAATAAGCCGTATCCGTGGTCAAGCGCCTGGACTGCCATTTTTAATCCCTGGAATTGGTGCTCANGGAGGAGACNTAAAACTGAGCATGAAAAATGGTAATTTGAACGGNGANGCTTTNATCAACGTATCACGTGGNATCAGTTTTGCAGGCGATNTAAGTGAGAATGCAATTCGTAGCTCAGCAAAAGATTATTTAGAACAAATGCGTGAAATAATGAATCCATAATTAGAAAATCATTTATAAAACCAAAAATTAATCATCTTAGATATGACAAATTATTTAGAAATTTTTAGACAAACTGGTGCCTTACTAGAAGGACATTTTGTTCTAACATCAGGACGACATAGTGAATCTTACTTTCAATGTGCAAGAGTACTCCAGTATCCAGAGCATCTAGAAAAATTTTCCAGAAAAATTATGGATCATTTTTCGAGCGAGGACATTGATACAGTAATCTCCCCAGCTGTTGGCGGTATTGTTATTGGGACCGCTGTTGGGCGATTAATGAATAAAAAAACGTTATTTGCTGAAAGAGAAAAAGGTCAAATGGTCCTTCGTAGAGGATTTTCTATTAAAACAGGTGAAAAAGTTTTAGTAGTAGAAGATGTTATTACAACCGGAGGCTCAGTAAAAGAAGTTATGGATTTGGTAGAAGCTAACGGTGGTTTAGTTGTAGGTGTTGCAGTCATTGTAGATCGCAGTAATGGGAAAGTAGTACTTCATGATAATCAATTTTCTATTGTTCCAATGGAAGTTAAAAGTTATGATGAGAGTGATATTCCAGATTTTCTANCGAAAATACCTATTCAAAAACCAGGAAGCAGNAGTTTAATAAAGTGAAAAAATTAATCTNTTTAATATTAATTGGAGTATTATTTATGNGTTNTTCAAAAGACGACANTGTAGCGGTTATATCAACAAAATTTGGCGATATGGTTGTTGAATTTTATCCTNATGTTGCTCCAATGCATGTTGAAAGTTTTACTATATTAGCTAATGAAGGGTATTTTGATGGCACAACATTTCATCGTCTTATTCCGGGTTTTGTTATCCAAGGCGGAGACCCTAATTCAAAAGATGACGATCGAATGAATAATGGAACAGGTGGTCGNGCAGGAAAGTATTTTGGNATTGGTCGTAAAAATGAGCCNGATACTTGGTTAATTCCTCAAGAATTTAATGATAAGTTACATGTAAGAGGTACTTTATCAATGGCTCGAAGTCCAATAGGACCTAATAGTGCATCCAGTCAATTTTTTATTTGTCATGCTGCAACACCTCAGCTTGATAAACAATATACTGTATTTGGTCAAGTAATTGAAGGTTTGGAAGTTATTGATCAGATTGTTAATCAAAATAGTCCAATTAAAGAGAATCCAATGTATCAAGGGCCTGATGGCCACTTCCCTTACGAAAAAATAGAAATGAAAGTAAAGATCTTGAANCGAAGTGAAGCAATATCGGGNTAAATTCTTTTGCAATTANTTAATAATAAAANCTAATTCAATGGTTTTAATCACAATAGTAAAATGAAACAGATAATCATAACAATTANAATTTTGATGAGTTCAATCTGGGGTCAGTTTGAGAGTCCAGTAACTTTATCTGCAAAAATGGAATCAATAGCGCGAGCTGGTGAGGTAGCCAATGTAGTTGTGACTGCNAAGATGGATTCTGAATGGAAAATATATGCTCTCNGGGATCAAGGNAAGGGTCCTATAGCTACAAGAATAGCCGTAGTTGGTGAAATAATTAAAGAGTCGGGTATGGTTCTGGAAAAAGAACCCATTGAAAAATATGATGATGGATTTCTAACGATTACAAAGACCCATCAGGGTGGTGCTGTTTTTACTGCACCAATATTGTTAAATGATGATGTTACTCCAGGAACTNATGATCTAAAAGTATCGGTTTTATTTCAAGTATGTAATGAATCACTTTGTTATCCACCAAAGGAAGAGTTTCTAACTGTGCCATTAACTATTGAGCCTGGTGATCCTAGGGAAGANCGCTTAGATATGGTATTGGTAGCTGATGTTTTCGATAAATCAGGNAATATTAATTTAGAAGCAGCCATCGATCAGGGTTTCTTTTCCTTTGTGCTTTTAGCAATCAGTATGGGGTTTCTAGCTCTTTTAACTCCATGCGTATTTCCAATGATCCCTATTACAGTTTCTTTCTTTACTCACCAAGGNGAAGTTGGTCAAGGTAAACCACTTAATAATGCTCTGATTTATACCTTAGGTATAATTGCTACATTTTCAATTTTAGGATTTATTCTTGCTCTTACTCTAGGTGCTTCAGGAGCAAATCAACTNGCAGCAAACCCATGGGTAAATCTTTTTATTGCAGCATTATTCATCTACTTCGCATTATCTCTNTTNGGGATGTATGAAATTGAACTCCCAGAAAAATTAAGACAATTCTCGCTCAAACANGAAGGTCGTGGTGGTGTAATCGGTACTCTNTTNATGGCGGTCACATTTACACTNACNAGTTTTACTTGTACNGTTCAATTTGTAGGNCTGCTGCTTGTGGCTGCATCGCAAGGCCAGTGGTTTTGGCCCATGATTGGTATGGTNGTCTTTAGTGGCGCATTTGCATTTCCTTTNTTCTTTTTGGCTCTTTTNCCACAATATTTAGCCAAGATGCCNAAATCNGGTGGTTGGTTAAATTCCGTTAAAGTGGTCTTGGGCTTTTTAGAATTAGCTGCTGCATTCAAATTTTTAAGCAATACCGATTTAGTTTGGGGTTGGGGTTTCTTTTCTCATAACTCCGTATTGGCAGTNTGGGCTATTCTAATGCTGTTAACAGGCATGTATTTGCTGGGAAAAATTCAATTACCTCACGATTCACCATTACCTTCTGTAAGTGTACCGAGATTGGTGCTGAGCACAGCATTNTTAACCTTTGGTCTTTACTTGACGTCTGGCCTCTTTGGTCAACGCATNCACGGTATTATTTATGCATACTTACCACCAGTAGTAGAAGTAGAGTCCGGTGCAGTTCGAACTAATGGTGNATCCATGGCAGAAGAATTTCAATGGTATAGAAATTTAAATGAAGGATTAGAAGAAGCCAAAGCCACTGGGAAGCCAGTATTTATTGATTTTACTGGTTANACTTGTACTAACTGTCGATGGATGGAAGCAAATATTTTTACAAAAAGTGAAGTTAAATTTCGGTTTANTGAAATGATTCTTGTTCAACTCTATACTGATGGNGGGGAGAATCACCGTGAGAATCAACAATACGAGATTGATAGGTTTGGTACGGCAGCNCTTCCATNTTATGTGATTCTCAGCCCAGATGATGAGGTAATNACTACTTTTCCAGGAATGTCCCGTGACCTTGACGACTTCCTGGATTTTCTAGATACAGGTTTAATGGGGGAATAGGATTATGATAAAAATGAAATGGATNTTCTTTTTTTCTCTTTTCGTAGCCATTGGTTGTGGCCAAAAAGAAAAAATGAAGTTAGCACTTAAATCGGCTGAAATACAAAAACCGGTACAATTTGAAGGGCAACCTGAGCGGCCGGATTATGCGATTAAGGCACCGGACTTTACCTTGCGAACGGTTCAAGGNGATCTTTTNAAATTAAGTGATTATAAGGGAAAAGTAGTNTTNCTNAATTTCTGGGGAACATGGTGNGGNCCCTGTATTCGAGAGATTCCAGANTTCAATAATTTNCATNAAAAATATCAAAAGAATGGCCTAGAGATAGTTGGAGTCACTNTAGAGTACGGCTTTNATGANGAGACACCCAAACGNATCCTCNAATTCATGGAAAATTNGAAAATNGAGTATAACNTTCTCACCGATATTAAAAGTTATGAAACCCAAAAGGTCACTTCTGATTATGGTCGTGCAATAGGCCAACCGATTACAGGTATCCCGACAACCTTGATTATTGATCGANAAGGATATATTGTAAAAGGCTATATTGGCCCGCGAACTGAAGAAATTTTTTATCAGGATCTTAAGCCCTACCTTTCATCCTGANAATAATAANAAAACTTTCCNTGTNAATCTCTTCAAATATGACACAAAAATNATTGCCAGNATTCCTTTNTTTTGAAAAACAAATNCAATATTNAGGTTTGATAATGAAAACAATAATTCTCGCTTTTGTATTGAACTTTTCTGGACTTTTTGGAGGGGAATATTGGCAACAACTAGTAACTTATAAAATGGATGTTAAACTGGATACAGTTGCNCATACTATTGGTGGCCATTCAACNATTATNTATCTAAATAATTCTCCCGATACACTTCAACATTTTTATTTAAACCTTTATGCAAATGCATTTCAAGAGGGTACTGTTAAACATAGAGAATATTTAGCGGGGTTGGGTCGTGCTTCAAGAGGAGCTCGTTTTAAAAAAGGAATGGATCCTTATTTTAGTAAATACGACATAAGCAATTTTAAGATAGAAGAGAAAGACTTTACGCTGACAGACACATTTCGTATAGATGATACCATTCTATCTGCTGACCTTTCCAAAGGATTAGCACCTGGTGCATCCATGANAATAAACCTTGACTGGACACANAATGTGGGTGAATTCTCTGAGCGGGCTGGTCGTGTGGGTGAACAGTATAACTTTGCCCAATGGTATCCTCGTGTAGTAGTCTATGATGAAAATGGTTGGTTTAATGAACCGTTNCACGCTGAGGGTGAGTTCTATGGTGAATTTGGAACCTATAATGTAACCATGGATGTTCCAAGAGGATATGTTATTGGTTCTACTGGGACAGTAACAAAGGGTGACCCCGGATGGGAAGAAGTACGTGTTGATACGAGTCAAAAATTTTCTAAATGGCTTAAGGAATTCAAAAGCAATCGTCCAAAATATGATTCAGATGAAAGGCGGGTGGTTTCTTTTTATGCAGAAGACGTTCATGATTTTGCATGGGTAACTACGCCTAATTTTCTTTATGAAAGTGGTCAATGGAATGGANTTGATGTTCATGCTTTGTTTAACCAAAAAAATGGAAAAAAATGGACAAAGAAAGCAGTAGCAAGGACTGAAAGAGCAATTGAGTGGTTGAGTACAAAGTTTGGTATGTATCCCTACCCGCAAGTAACAAATACAGATCGCCTAGCTGGAGGAGGGATGGAATATCCAATGTTGGTCATGGATGGTAGTGAATCTGAAGGNNTNATANTNCATGAAGTNGGTCATATNTGGTTNTATGGNATTATTGGCTAATAATGAAGTAAGGGAGGCCTGGATGGATGAAGGGTTTACCTCGTTTCAAACTAGATGGTATATGATGGATCGATACGGNAAGCATGGATTTGATATGGATGGAGGTAGGTTAAAAGATTGGCAAAAAAAATATTGGAAGTTTGGAAGTAGTTTAGGAAACACTCAATGGGGTATGATTGGTTTTATGAGTAGTGGTCAAGATGAGCCAATAAGTCGCTCTACCTATATGTTCAAAGGTTCAAGGGCTGCAGGTGCAAATGCTTATACCAAACCATCGTTAATGCTTGATGAATTAAAATATATTTTGGGTGAACAAACTTTTACAAAAGGAATGCAAGAATATTACCGTCGCTGGAATCTAAAACACACAAATGAAAAGCGCTTTGTTGATGCGATGGAAGACGTAAGCGGTGAAGATCTAGATTGGTTTTTTCGACCTTGGCTTCATGAT
>PAIR01000003.1 GCA_002704905.1 Fidelibacterota bacterium | reverse complement strand
AATTTAGCAGGAATATTTACACGGCCCTTAGTGTCTAACGAATAAGAAAATTCACCAGTAAATGTATTTTGATTTAATGTCATGCCCAAATAGTCAGGGATAATTACCCACAACTACCCACAATGTATCTATTCTCACCCCCAGGTGTCAATATATATTATAAAAAAATTATATTTTCCCCACTGTAGTTAAGGCCATTAACTAAAGAAAGACTTTAAATTATTAGGTTCAGCTTTTGGGCGCGAAACGTTGAATGGTAACCGTTTTATCCACGGTGGAGAGGCTTATCCGAATCGGATTTGAAGATGAATCAAAAGAATTTAGTGCCGATCCATTCAAGTAGAGGTTTAAACTTTTTGTATGTTTAAAAAGGATATTAAGCGAATCAGTAAATTCATAAATGCGATTATCCCCAGATGGTAATACGTCATCAGAAGAACTAAGGTTATCTATTCTAGATTGATACCAAACTTTTTCAGCCGTAGCAATCTTAAGTGAATATGGTGCTTCCGCTTCCATTATTTCAACAGACTCTATTATCACATCATAATCATTCTGGAGCATCTGATCAGTAATTGGACCTTCTTCTTCAAATTCACTGGGATATAAAATGGGCGCATTTGCAGTTTCTTCTTCGTTGATTTCCCGAATAATATAAATGGCAAAAATGAGAATAATAACGAGTACGATACCTTTGACCATATCGATACGCATATTTTTTGCAGTTCGTGAAGATGTAGATAAATCACTTATTTCTTCTTCATTTGCTACTGGCTTGTCAAGTGTTTCTTCTTCTAAATCGTTCTTTTCATTTAATGGCGCAGATTCATTACCTAATAATCTTTCTAATTGCCTTAAAGTATCGTCAGCATCTGCACCGATTTCTAATGCATAAGCGCGAACAAATAAACGGGTGTAAGTGTGAGGGAGTTGGCTGAATTGGCCATCCTCGATTGCTTTTAGTGTACCCACGCTAATTTTGGTCCGGCTATGGATTTCTTCTAGATCGATACCACGTTCTTTCCGGAGTTCTTTTAATTCTTTATAAAACTCAGACATAATAACTAAAAATATACATGTGGGCTTTCCATCCGAAAAAACATTTTCTTATCCTTAATTCAGTTATTTTAATAGACTTGAAAAATTTTGATAGAAAGCAGAAAGAGGGAATCCCATAACGTTATAAAAACAACCATCAATTTTTTTAACGCAAACGGAAAACCAATCTTGTATTCCATAGCTCCCGGCTTTATCAAAAGGTTGATATGTATCAATATAATAAGATATGTCATTTTTATTTAAAGTATTAAATGTTACATCTGTTGCCACATGAATTGTTTTATTTATTCCATGATTCTGGTGTTGAATGGATACGCCCGTAAATACTGTATGTGTGTTTCCAGAAAGGGATGACAGCATGCGAAAACTATCATAACGGTCTTTGGGTTTGCCGAGGATATTTCCATTAATAACCACAATTGTATCTGCGCCAATAACAAAATAATCAGAATGCGATTTGGCTACATCCACAGCTTTCTTTTTGGCATAGTATTCAACAAAATCAGATGGTGAAAGATCAATGTCAAAATTCTCAATGACCTGGCTTGGAATCACCTCAAATTTGAGATTTATTTGTTCAAGAAGTTGTTTTCGCCTTGGAGAAGCCGAAGCAAGAATGAGAGGTGGATTCATTTTTTTTCTCATCGATAAATAGCTAATCGTCCAAAATGTTTTATTTTTTGGGTTCCTTTTGCAGCAGTCATCTTATATAAATAAACACCATTGGCTAATAAACTACCATACTCGTCCCGACCATCCCAAGCGATACGATGATAGCCTAATGTATATTTTTCAGTATGTATGGATTTTATAAGTCGCCCGGACAGAGTATAAATATCTACGGTTATATCTGCATCATTTGTGAGTTCAAAAGTGAATTGAGTTTCGCGGGAAAAAGGATTAGGGAAATTCAAGACATGAAGTAGATCAAGAATATTAGATTTTAGTAATATTAGATCAATTTGGGTCTCCGTTGGGTTATTTGCATTGTCCCATGCACTTATGTACAAGGATAAGACATCTGATTCAATAGAGACTTTGTAGGGTATAGTCCCCGTTTTCAGGCTGTTAGTATCATAAATAAATTGGTCAATTACATTTTTTGTTTCTTGAGTCAAAGGGTCTGAAACCATCAACTCATGTCCTTTTTCACCAGTAAGGTTGATTCCTAATGGATCTGATAGCCTAATAATAAGATTCTCCCCAGAAGGCAAATGATCCCCGCTGCGAAGAATACGTCCTGATTCGGTTTCGAATGTGATAATTGGACCATCCGTATCATTTGAAGGCTTGCCGAGTGAAAGTGGAATTCCTGATACTGATCCGATGGCTTCTTCATTTTTTATTCCTGAAATATTAAAACGAACTTTCGCTGGATTTTTCGTATAAGTAATATCTTTGGGTACGCGAAATTTGGGAGATAAAGTTGAATTTGAAAATGTAAAGGATCCTCTAAAAAGAATAGGGCCATTTTGTAAATATGTGATTTCCTCCTGAGATGAAGCATAATTAAAGGATTTGGTTACAGCGCTAGGACCGTCTTCAAAAATAATATATCCTTCACCATATTCGAATGGACTTGTACCAGATAAGGTACCTACCGCAAGTGTTTCCAATGTATCCGGTGTAACCTTACTATCTCTAATTAACTGAGATGGAATAGGCAGTTTCATGGCAGGGTCTCCAAAAAGATGGAATAATTCACCTTCTGGCCCACCTGTTTTTACCGACTGAAGTACAGATCCCAAAGTTTTTTGTGTAACACTGTCGCCATTAAATATTTCGCCAAATATTCGTTCTAAATATTGAATATTGCTAGATACTGTAATTCCACGTGTAGTTGTTATAATAGCTGACGCCCCGTCCATCTCAGTACGTAAGAGCTCTTCAGCAAAGGATTCTTTTCCTATTGCGTCGAAATGGCCCCAATTACATGTGCCGGCTACCCAGATAGGCAGTTTCATATTGGCTTTAATGGAAAGAATATCATTACGATTTTCGTTAATGATAAGGAGTTTTTCCTGAGCCCATTGGGTGGCATTCCCGTGACCGATAAAATTAATGAATGCTGTCCCGGAATATATTTGGTCAAAAAGTGCCTGAGTAGCTAATGGTTTGGTTACACCAAAAGTAGACCCATCATTCACTTCAGGATAATCAACCATATACAGTTTATTAATCTCAATAAAATCAGGGATCGATTTTGCCAAGCGTTCTGAATTATTAGTATGGCTTTTACCTACAAGTAATTCATAAGATTCTCTCTCAGGTCGTGCGGGATCATCAGCTACAAGCGTTATTCGTTGTTTCCAAATCCCCGGTGGTGTATTCGTCTCAAATGAGATAATCTTTTCAACAAAGGCTGTCACTTCTTCTGGCGACCGCGCAGGAAACCTCCCTGTAGCCATTTCAGGAATAATACCGTTGAAAGCTACCAATCGATCATCAGTAGCATAAGAATAATTTGTACCCACTTCAATAGTTGGCACTTGGATGTTTGATAGTCCTGTGATATTTCTATAATCAAAATCCGCATCACCCAAAAATAGAACTGTCGTCGGTTTTTGCGCCCAGTTTTCTTGAGTCCATTGTAAAAAATGACGAATAGCGACAGGATCATTGTTTCCACCAGAAAATTCCAAGTAGATCTGGTTTAAGGAAACATATACCATGTTTGTTCTATGGTTGACCAATGGTGCCGCTGCAGAAGAAAAAGAATGTGGACCTATGATAATATGATTTGCTGACATCGTAGTATTTCGAAGATGATTCATTTCTATTGGACCAGTAAATGTATTCAATGTGGGAGAAGGAAGATCTGCTATTTTAAATGTAATAAAGTTTTGAAGGGTATCCGCAGGAAGGGTAACCCGCATAGATGTGATATTATCTTTAGAAGTTAGAGGCAGGTTTTCAGGATTGGTTCCATAGGTGATATTCCAGACCTTAAGTTCAGATCCTATAATATTAAAGGTCATATCATTGGATTGAATAGGAGAGAAGAATTCGAATGGAACTTGATAATTCAGCTTTCGCGTATATGATAAAGTAAGGAAATCAAATAAAGGTTCAGAGTTAGGGTTATCTCCATTATTAGTAATCTTAAAGGTCTGGNCCCCATTAACTAAAACGCCTGATCCAATTATAAAATCTGCATAGTGCATACCCAAGTTAGACCAGGTCATGTTAACTAATTTCTTGTCGCTCAATGATATTTCCACCTTATGTTTGGTGTTTCCATATCGGGTGGAAANAGATTCTTTACCGATCATACCAAATAAGCCATGTGCTGTAGTTGATGAAACAGGTTCTGTAAGATTAACCGNTTGNGAGAATAANCCACCTTGGCGGATGATGGTATTTCCCCACGCTAATCCNGAACCCTGTGGATTCTCAATATCTGTTTCAAAATGCAGATAACTTAAACCATAATCTATATTTAGAGGACCATCTTGAACAATGTNAGCTGTTTGAACACGATTTCCTCTCAAGGTTGTGTTTGATGGAATGAGNAGCCAGTAATTGGATTCTGTAAAGTATAGGTTTTGATGCCAACTTACATTATCAATAGTCTGATCAAANCCGCTTGGTCCATGAGCATAAAAATAAAGNATATCATCATTTCCTAGATTTCCATCCGATTCCCCTTGAATGGTAATGGCTAGTTCAACCAAGTTTTCAGGGATTGAATATTCATTGAATAATTTATTGGTTAATTCATACGTACGGTCTCTACCAAATGCAGAACTAGTAAAGAGCATNAGACTTCGAGGATCTAAATTAGTATTGGACGAAACTTTATCCAGAATCTCTTTTCCTGTTAATTTATACATACCATCTTTTNGCAATGAAANATTTATCCAAATTCCNTCAGGTATATTTTGAATTTTTTTCATGNCTCTAGGTNGTGGCTCGATCCANTGCTGGGCCTCCTTCCAATTNAGGATTTTTGGTGCCAAAAGTGTTTTTTGAACCAAAGTGGGNATAGAGACTCTTTTTACTCTATCTTCAAAAGNAATCCGAATAATAAATCTTTTGAAATATGAACCGAGATTNTCTGAAGGGGAAATCCGAAGTGTTCCTGTATTCAGCCCATTTACTATTTGATTATGTATCCATTCGGTTTTGATTTTTTNCCTNNNTATTTCATATCCATGCCCAGTTTCACCATAAGATTGTAATAAAATTTGTGGGAGTGATTTAGTTGGCAATCCTATGAGNAGTTCTATTGGTTTTAAATCATCGGGTGATGTAAGTNTGGTATTAACCTCGATAACTAGTTCATTCTTATTGGATAAAACGATATCCCAATTAGTCTGTGCCTCTATCCATTGTAACAGGATAAGTAATAAAAATAAGATTCTGAAGGTTATCATATGTTTAAAATTTAGGGTGTATAATTGATGGAATTTGAATGCCTTTTTAAAATTTTATTTAATAATATAATTTTCTAACTAGTATTGAAATTGAATCCAACAGTATAAGGACGTAATTTGATATACATTTTATAATCTTTTTTTGCCATTTGGTGATACCATATTCAATTTGAAGGGTTTTTTGTGTTTGACCTTAATATGATCAAGGCTGTTTATGAACAAATGCCAAGTAGAATTTCTGCTGCACGTAATTCTGTTGGGCGATCATTAACTCTGACTGAAAAAGTTTTGTATAGTCACGTAGCAGTTAGAGATACTTCTAAGGCCTACATTCGTGGAGAATCTTATGTGGATTTTAATCCTGACCGTGTAGCCATGCAGGATGCAACAGCCCAGATGGCGCTACTCCAATTTATGATGGCTGGAAAAGAAAAAGTTGCTGTACCATCCACGATCCATTGCGATCATTTGATTCAGGCTAAGGTTGGAGCAGATATTGATCTTGACATGGCCAAAGATGTGAATAAAGAAGTCTATAACTTTCTAGAATCGGTATCAAATAAATTTGGCGTTGGATTTTGGAAGCCTGGCGCTGGTATAATTCATCAGGTTGTATTAGAAAATTATGCATTCCCTGGTGGTATGATGATTGGTACGGATAGTCATACGGTAAATGCTGGTGGGTTAGGGATGGTAGCCATCGGAGTAGGTGGTGCTGATGCCGTGGATGTGATGGCAGGCATGCCATGGGAACTAAAATTTCCAAAAATAATTGGTGTTAAACTTACAGGCGAAATGAGTGGCTGGACATCTGCAAAAGATGTGATCTTGAAAGTAGCCGGGATTCTCTCAGTAAAAGGTGGAACAGACTCAATATTAGAATATTTTGGTGAAGGTGCAGATAAAATATCCTGCACAGGAAAAGGCACGATCTGTAATATGGGTGCGGAAATAGGTGCAACTACATCTATTTTTGGATATGATGAAAATATGGCCAATTATTTATGTGCTACAGGCCGTGTAGAATTGGCGGATTTGGCCAATAATGTAAATAATCATTTAAAAGCCGATCCTGAAGTTCTTGCTGATCCTGAAAAGTTTTTTGACCAAGTGATAGAAGTTGATCTATCTAAACTAGAACCCTATTTGAATGGTCCATTTACACCAGATCTAGCCACTCCTATTTCTGAAATGAAAAAAGTTGCCGAAGAAAATAGCTGGCCAACCGATGTAAAGGTGGGCTTGATTGGTTCTTGTACCAATTCATCTTATGAGGATATTTCACGCTCTGCATCTGTTGCACAACAGGCAGTGGATAATGGGTTGAAAACAAAATCTGATTTTACTATTACACCCGGTTCTGAACAGGTGCGCTTCACGATTGAAAGAGATGGATTCATTGATACATTTACTGCACTTGGTGCAAGTGTATTTGCCAATGCATGCGGACCTTGTATCGGGCAGTGGTCAAGAGCTGGTTCAGAAAATCAAGAAAAGAATACAATCGTTCATTCTTTCAATCGGAATTTTGCAAAGAGAGCTGATGGAAATCCTAATACACATGCATTTGTTGGTTCTCCAGAATTAGTTACAGCCATTGCTATTGCTGGTGATTTGACATTCAATCCAATGAAGGATACACTCATCAATGAAAATGGTGATGCTGTAAAATTAAATGTTCCTACGGGTTATGATCTTCCCCAAAAAGGATTTNCTGTGGATNACCTTGGATATCAGGCTCCATCAGAAGATGGAAGTCGTATTGAGGTTATCATTGATCCCAATTCTGAACGATTACAATTCCTCTCACCATTCAAATCATGGAATAGAAAAAATATAATNGGTGCAAAATTATTAATTAAAGCCAAAGGTAAGTGTACAACAGACCATATCTCAATGGCAGGTCCCTGGCTACAGTATAGAGGTCATTTGGATAATATTTCAAACAATNTGCTTACTGGTGCAGTAAACTTTTTTAACAATGAGACCAATTCAGTAAAAAGCCAACTGAATGGCAAGTACGGTGCTGTCCCTGATGTACAAAGGGAATATAAANTAAACAAAGTGCCTACTATTATTGTTGGAGATGAGAATTATGGTGAAGGATCATCACGAGAGCATGCGGCAATGGAACCTCGCTTCCTTGGTGTGCAAGTTGTATTGGTGAAGTCTTTTGCAAGAATCCACGAGACCAATCTTAAAAAGCAGGGAATGTTAGCGTTAACATTTAATAATAAAAGTGATTACAATAAAATTTTAGAAGATGATAAGTTTGACTTTGTTGACATAGACCAGTTTTCTCCAGGTAAGGCCATAACCATTATTGCTCACCACCAAGATGGCTCATCGGATCAAATTATTTGCGGCCATAATTATAATGGAGCCCAGATTGATTGGTTTATTGCTGGTTCTGCTTTGAATCTAATACGATCTCAGCAAGATTAATATTTAATGAAAATTCTAGTTTCCGATCCTATAACAGAAAATGGTTTATCCGTTCTCAAAGATGCCAATTTTGATGTGGTTGAATTACCTGATGGCACACCAGAAGAAATAGCAAAAGCCTCTAGAGATATTCATGGCTGGGTGATTCGTAGCGGAACTAAAGTCACAGCCAAGATGATTGAAAACGCGGAAAATCTTAATGTAATTGCTCGTGCCGGTGTAGGTTTAGATAATATAGATATTCCAGTTGCAACCAGACGCGGTGTGGTGGTGATGAATACACCTGACGTGAATACTATTTCTGCTGCCGAGCATACTATCGCTATTATGTTAACCTTATCTCGCAATATTACCNCAGGTGATTTAGGAATNAANCNNGGAGAGTGGAACCGGCATGCCCTTGTAGGGACAGAACTTCGAAACAAAACATTAGGGATTGTGGGTTTAGGCAAAATAGGCCGCGAGGTTTTAACACGATGTCGATCCTTTGGTATGAATATTTTGGGATATGATCCGTACATCAGTCAGGATCTCTTCAATGTTGAAGAGGTGAAAATTGTTGATATAGATGAATTGACAGCCGAGGCTGATTATATCACTATTCATGTGCCACTAAACAATTCCACTCATGATCTTTTTGATTATGACCGATTATCTTCCATGAAGTCCACTGCTAGGATTGTAAATGTAGCAAGGGGTGGCATCATCAATGAAATAGATCTAGCTAAAGCATTGAAAAAAGGGAAAATAGCTGGAGCAGCNATTGATGTTTTTTCTTCAGAGCCTGTCGAAGATACGAATCCTCTTTTGAGTGCGCCCAATATCGTACTTACGCCACACTTGGGTGCTTCTACCGAAGAAGCGAAAGAAGCAGTGAGCATGGCAGTTTGCGAACAAGTTCGGGATTATCTCATTTATGAAAAATTAATTAATGCCGTAAATATGCCTTTCTCCAATATAACTAAGCTTAAAGAGATCCAGGTTAATCTTGAGTTGGCTGAACTAATGGGTAATATCCAGGGGCAGCTGAACCCCGGTGTGATTAAGAGGATTCAAGTTGAATGTTCTGGTACTATGGATGAAGCCAAACCGGCTGCACTTGCTTTTATAAAAGGATTGTTAACAAATCGTATTCCTGATCGAGTTAATTATATTAATGCAGAATCTCTAGCTGTAGAATTGGGAATTAGCATCGAGCACAGTTATACGAGTGATAGTGGATCTTATACTAATTTGATTCGCACGCGTTTATCTGGTGGATCTAAACCAACTCGAATAGCAGGATGTGTCTTTGAAGGGAATCGAATTAGATTGGTAAATATTCTTGGGTATGAAATGGATGTAAATCCTTATGGGACTATGTTATTTACTCGAAATAAGGATGTGCCTGGAGTTATCGGTAATGTGGGTACTATTCTAGGTAAGGCAGATGTCAATATTGGGGGATACTTATTGAGTCGTGAAATGAATGAAGATGAAGCCTTTTCAGTTGTTAGAGTTGATAATCCTGTATCAAATAAAGTGTTAAATCAGCTTAGAAATCTGCCCGAAATTATTTCAGTTGAGCAACTACACTGCTGATCCATGGTATACCTGCCGAATACAAAATCAATTCAAATTGCAGGTGGCGGTATTGCAGGACTTACAGCAGCAATCCAGTTAAAACGATCGAAATTTCATCCAGTTGTTTTTGAAAAAGAATCTCGAATTGGTGATAAGAGGCACGGTGACTATGAAGGATTAGAGAATTGGATTTTTACCAACAAGATGAGCTCTTTTTTTAGTCAAGCTGGATTTGATTTTAATCAAGTATCTTCATATCCAATATCAAAATTTATGATCCATACAAATTCCTTTTTACCATTTACTATTAAACAGAACAGACCTTTCTTTTATATGGTAAGACGAGGCAGTTCTTCGAAAGATTTGGACACGCAATTATTTAAACAATGTGAAGCTGTTGGAGTCCAATTTGAATTGGGAGTAAAAGCTCCTAAAGATTGCCATATTTTGGCAACGGGCACTCGAAAAGCGGCTGCTTATATTCACGGAATTAATTTTATTACTGATCTTGAAGACCAGGTCCATTTATTATTGGGTCATGAATTTGCCCCAAAGGGATATGCATATTTAATAATATTAAATGGGCAAGGTACTTTGGCGACAGCCTATAAAAAGCAGAGGGGAAAAGAACTAAATTTCCTCAATAACTGTTTAGATTATTTTCAATCATATGGAATTGTAATCTCAAACGGGTCACATTTTGCAAGCCGTGGTAGTTTTTCACTGCCATTTGGTTCACTTGTGCTGCCGTATGAAATTGGTGAAGCCGGAGGGTATCAGGATTATTTATTTGGGTTTGGTATTCGAATGTCAATGATGTCAG
>PAIR01000075.1 GCA_002704905.1 Fidelibacterota bacterium | reverse complement strand
GGACACCTCCATTCTGTCCAACTCCAAGATAATTTGCATGTCTAAAGATATCCCCAGATCGATCTACTCCAGGAGCTTTTCCATACCACATACCAAGAACACCATCGTATCGCAATTTTGAAACCATATTTGCCATTTGGCTACCATAAATCAGTGTAGCTCCTAAGTCTTCATTCACTCCAGGAATAAATTTTACATTGTGTTCATCAAGTATTCTTCTATTTTTGATGAGGTTGATATCCAATACACCTACTGGAGATCCTCGATACCCTGAAACGAGAGTAGCAGTATTTAGACCTGCAATTAGATCGGACCGATGTTGATCTAGTAATAATCTTACTAGAGCTTGAATTCCAGAAAGAACAATCTTACCATCAAGTAAGGTATATTTATCATTTAAATCGAAGTTATTTCTTAGGACTTGTCCTGTCATAATGTTTCAGCTATAATTTAAATATTTCTTTGATAGATTCTACAACTTTTCGAGGAGTTTCTTCTTGCACAAAATGACCTGCTTTTGTCTTCACAACTTTTGCTTGAGGAAGTAATCTAGCAGTACGCCTTCTTAATTTCCACATTACTGGATCATTCATCCCCCAAACAATCTGAGCTGGCCCATTATATTGCTGTAAAAATTCTTCAATTTCTTTTTCAAGTGGAACACTAGGATGATTCATATTGTTGGGAACCATCCGAGCAAGCGCTAAGGGACCACTATTGTCCTTCATTTTTCTTAATGGATACTTGTATGCCTTAACAACATCTTTTGAAAACGATCCTGGAACACCTTGAAATTTATTTAAAGCAGATAAAGGAAAATTGAATACCCTGAATAATAAATTGCTTATAACAGGCAGTTGAGAAAGTGCGTGAAACCATGTCGGTTTAAAACCATCTTTTGGTGCAGTAATTGCCGTATTCATTACAATTAATCCATCAATTTTCTTTCCAGCTTTCATTGCACCGGCAATTCCGATCATCCCACCCCAATCGTGAACAACCATACCGATTTTTTCTTCTTTAATCTGGCTAAAGAAATTAGCCATCCATTCACTATGAGCATTGAGGGAATGTTCATGAAGTTTTATTTTATCAGAAAATCCAAACCCAATTAAATCAGGTACAATTAATCTTGCCGAGGTACCATCTAATTGATCCAAAATTTTTCTGTATAAATATCCCCACATTGGATTGCCATGAACAAATACGATTGGCCTTCCAGCTCCTTTCTCCATAACATGCATACTCTTACCATCAACATTAACAGAATAATGATTGTAAGGTAATTGTTTGAATAACCAATGTGGAATTTCTTTTGAGTAATCTTTTTCCATAATTAACATGAATTTATAAAAAAAATTGAATAAAATACTTTTTAGTATTGACTAAAACAAAAATATTTAGATAACTTCAGTATAGCCAGCCGATTATGCTTTTCGAAAGCGTATTGTATTTGTTTAAATAGCCTTTACTGAGGCTTTTCTTGTCATAAAACAAGATAATAACGTTAATTTTTAATAACTAAGGGTAATGAAATAGTACTAGAATGGCAGAAGCAATTGAGATAAATTTTCCTATAGAATCGGAAAAAAATCCAACACTTGATCCAGAAATAAAAAGTCAAATTCTTGATTACAATATTAAAGAATCAGATGAGAATAAACAGGAAGAGTGTCCAGATGAATTCAAAATAGATAATTACTATAAGGAAGACCATTTAGGAAAGAACGTTTTACAGCAAAAATATCTCGCTCCATGGGAAAAACACCCATGGGACCTCTGGAAACGTCAAGCGAAAGCACTAGCAAGTGTTGAAAAAACAAAATCACTTCAGGATAAATGGGAAACAAAATTTTTTGATACGCTTCTCAATTTTAAGTTTGTTCCAGGTGGTAGAATTATGCATGGTGCTGGTAGAAATGACATTACCACTACCCTAAATAACTGTTATGTCGTTGGAATCAAAACTGATTCTATAAAATCTATCTATGATTGTGTAATTGAAGAAGCCATGACTTATAAATTTGGTGGTGGATGTGGACATGATTTATCAACTCTAAGACCTTCTGGAGATCAGATATTAGGGACTGGTGGGAATTCATGTGGACCTACTGGATTTATGAATCTATTTAGCGAAAATACAAATACTATTGCACAACATGGTAGGCGTGGTGCAAATATGCAAACACTTCGAGTTGATCATCCGGATATCGAAAAATTTATTGAAATAAAAACTGGTGATATAGATATGATAAAATATTCTAATATCTCAGTTTTACTAACAGACGATTTTATGGAAGCGGTAGAAAATGATACCGATTTTAATCTAGAATGGAATGGTAAAGTTTATGAAACTGTAAATGCAAAAGAATTATGGATGAAAATTATCAACCATGCACATGCTAGCGCAGAACCTGGACTTCTATTTTGGGATACAATGAGAAAATATCACAACGCTGAATATTGCAGTCCCCTTGTATCTACCAACCCTTGTGCAGAACAACCTTTGCCAGATGGTGGATGTTGTAATTTAGGAGCTCTAAACTTAGAAAGATTTGTTGACAAGGATGGTAATTTTGATTTTGAAGATTTTAAAGAATGCACTACTACTGCAACCAGGTTTTTAGATAATGTTATCGATTATAATTTAGATAGACATGCACTTGAAGATCAAAAACAAAATGCAATCAATGATAGACGCGTAGGCCTTGGTATACTCGGATTGGGAGATATGCTTGTTAAAATGGGTATTAAATATGATTCAGATGAAGCTTTAAATACAATTGCTGAGGTAATGAAAGTTCATCGTGATACTGCTTATGAAACAAGCGTTGAACTTTCATTAGAAAAAGGCCATTTTCCTTATTTTAAATGGAGCGGATATTCAAAAAGTAATTTTATAAAAGATCTACCTGAAGATTTACAACAAAGAATAAAAAATGATGGAATAAGAAATTCAACACTGACAACAGTGGCTCCAACAGGTAGCGGTGCAATAGTTGCACGTGTAACTTCCGGTATAGAACCAATCTTTGCAACTTCATATAANAGAAAAGTNAAAAAGAATGATAGNTATGGAAAAGATTTTGATGAATACGAAGTATGNCATCCAGTTATAAAAGAAATGTTTGGTGANGATAAAAATCTTCCTGAACATNTTGTAACAGCACATAATGTTGANCCTTATTTTAGNGTAAAAATGCAGGGNGAAANTCAAAAATATATNGATAGNTCTATTTCTTCTACTGTTAATCTTCCTGANGAAACAACNGTTGAAACNGTAGCNGANATTTANATGACNGCTTATAAAGCAAACTTNAAAGGAATAACTGTTTATAGAGAAGGATGTAGAGAAGGAATTNTGGTNACTGANNATAANTCANANNAAGTTCANCCAAAACAAGANACAGAAGAAGANGGAAAAACTGCAAGAAATAGACCTTCAATTACCGAAGGCCAAACTAGAAGAATGAGAACTGGTGATGGAACTCTTTATATTACAGTTAATAAAGACGAGAATGGNCTTTGTGAAGTCTTTACTACCATCGGAAAGGCCGGTGGAACTGTTGCTGCACAAACTGAGGCAATTAGCAGATTAATTTCTTTGGCACTTAGATCAGGAATNGATCCTAATAGTGTTATTAATCAATTAAAAGGCATTAGTGGTCCAAATCCAACTTGGGAAGATGGGCAACTAATTTTATCTACTCCCGATGCGATTGGAAGAGCATTAGAAAATTTTGTACATGGNGATACTCCATCTTCAGAAGAAGAAAAACAAGTAAAATTTGAAATTGCCAATGATGCACAACAAACTAATAAACCAACAACTAACCATACAATGANTTGTCCTGAATGTGATCAACAAGGTGTTATCAATGAAGGCGGATGTTACAATTGTAAGGATTGTGGTTGGTCTAAATGCGAATAATAAAAGTTTAAACTATTAATTTTCCAATATTTCTTTTTCTTTAGATGCTTGGCTTGTGTTTAATTTTCCAATNAAATTATCTGTAAGATCTTGCAANTCATCAAAAAATCGTTTCATATCATCTTCTGGAATTTTGTTTTCTTTCTCTACCCTTTTTACAGAATGGATAATATCTCTACGGATATTTCTTATTGATATTCTTCCTTCTTCAACAGTATGAGCAGAAAATTTCACTAGCTCTTCTCTTCTTTCAGTTGATAATGGAGGAAACGAAATAATAATTGAATTACCATTATTAGAAGGATTCAAACCTAAATCTGATTCAATAATTGCCTTTTCTATATTATCAAGAACGGTTTTATCAAACGGTTGAATACTGACAGTCACACCATCCATAAGAGAAACATTAGCAACTTGATTTAATGGAGTTTGATTATCATAATAATTTACNAGAATTTTGCTGAACATATCTGGATTAGCTCTCCCTGTTCTAATTTTAGCTAATTCATTATCAACAAACACAATTGTTTGTTGCATTCTACTGCTTGCGAGTTCAAGATTTTGATTTAACATAATTTAATTAGATAATAGTAATAGATAAGTTATTAACTTTTTTCACCAAGAGCAAAACGAACNAAACGATTAATCGTAATATTTTCTCCCAATTTAGCAATTGCTTCTTGAATAAGTTGATCAATTTTAACATCAGGATCTTTGATAAAAGATTGATTGATTAAACAGTTTTCTTCAATAAATTTTTCTATTTTACCATCAACAATTTTCTTAACAACGTTATCTGGTTTNCCAGTCGANTTTGCTTGTTCTGTATAAATATCTCTTTCTTTATCAATAAGATCAGACGAAAGNTCGTCTTTGCTAATAGCAATAGGATTTGTTGCAGCAATTTGCATTGCAATATTATTTGCCAATTCCTCAAATCCTTCAGTTCTTGCAACAAAATCGGTCTCACAACCAATATCAAGTAATACACCAAGTTTGCTACCATGATGAATATAAGATATAATTAAACCTTCATTGGCNTCTCTTACAGATTTTTTTTCTGCTTTGGTAACACCAGACTTGCGAAGAAATTCTACTGCTGAATCTAAATCNCCTTTTGATTCAACTAATGCTTTTTTACAATCCATCATTCCAGCACCAGTTCTTTCTCTTAAATCCTTAACTAACTTGGCATCTACATTCATATATTATTTCTTTTTTTCTTTTGGGTATTCTGATTTTTCTGAATCATCATTCTTAGATTTATTATCAATAGTGTTCACAATCATATTTACAACCTCTGTGATTAAAAGTTGGATTGTTCTAATAGAATCATCATTCGCTGGGATTGGATAATCACAAATTGCAGGATCAGTATTGGAATCAACAATACAAATTATAGGAATTTCAAGTTTCCTTGCTTCTTCAATAGCAATAGATTCCGTTTTTCCATCTACAACGATAATAACATTTGGTAATTTTTTCATATCTTTGATACCACGATGTTGATCAGAAAGCTTTATTTTTTCACGATTTAACTTTAAAAGTTCTTTTTTTGTTAAATCTTCGTAAAGAGCAGAACCTTCTTTTTCCAATAACTGAAGTCTTTTAATGCTTTTTTTAACAGTAGAAAAATTTGTGAGAGTTCCACCAAGCCATCTCTCTACAACATAAAACATACCACATCTATCTGCTTCTTGTTGTATGATATCTTTAGCATGTTTCTTAGTCCCTACAAAAAGTACATCCCCATTTCTTTCTACTATATTTTTAACAAATAATAATGCTTTACTAAGGTTATCAATAGTATCGTCTAGATTAATAATGTCTATACCATTNTTTTGAGATAGAACATAATCTCGAAAATTAGGATTTGTTTTGCTTGTTACATGGCCAAAGTGAGCACCAGATTTCAATAAATCATCTTTTGTAACAGTAATCATATAATTATCTTTTCGAGAATTGGAATTTCTTCCTTGCTCCAGGTTGACCATANTTTTTTCTTTCCACTTCTCTGGCATCTCTTGTTAATAAACCGTGAGTCTTTAATTGGCTTCTTAGTTCCTTATCTGATTCTAAGAGAGCTCTTGCAACTCCCAA
Source organism: Fidelibacterota bacterium (assembly GCA_002704905.1). Lineage (GTDB taxonomy): Bacteria > Fidelibacterota > Marinisomatia > Marinisomatales > TCS55 > TCS55. The sequence continues at coordinate 2,967 of PAIR01000075.1, read as the reverse complement.
CTGAATTGCACCAGCTTGACCAGTTAATCCACCACCAGAAACATTAATTTTTAAATCATACTTATCTTTAAGGTTTANAATTTCAAGAGGTTTTATTGCATGGATTACTAGTGATTCCCTTTTTAAATACGAATTAAGATCAAGTTTATTGTTCACAACAAAATTTCCCGATCCACTGGATAGATAAACTCTTGCAGTTGAGTTTTTTCTTCTACCAATACCGCTAAAAGGTTCATTCTTCATTAAACATCATTCCATTTCACTGGATTTTGAGCGTCATGATTATGAACTGCCCCCTTATGAACCCTAAGATGGGTCATAATTTCTCTTCCTAATTTATTTTTAGGCAACATACCTTTAACAGCATTAATAATTACTCTATCAGAGTCATTCTTCATTAAATCATTATAATTGGTCATTTTGGCTCCACCCGGATAACCAGAATGTTTAAAATATTGTTTCGAATCAGCCTTATTACCAGTTAATCTTATTTTATCCGCATTAACTATAACAACAGAATCTCCCATATATAAATTGGGAGCATAGTTTGGGCGATGTTTACCTCTAAGTATCTGGGCTACTTTAGACGCAAGTCTCCCTAATACCTGATTATCGGCATCTAGCAACCACCATTTGTGCTCTATTTTCTTAGCTGATATTGTACTTGTTTTCATAAAGTATCAAAAACGCAACGAACTTAATTGATGTCATTCCATTAGTCAATAACAATGATTAGTAAATTTATAGACTAAAAAATGAATTCTTTGAGAACACATATTTGACTCTACCANCCAATTNATGGCCAATAAAAGGCGAATTCGAAGATTTGGAATAAATATCNTCTTCTGAGAATGTCCACTTTTCATTTGGATTGAAAACTGTAATCTGGGCTTTTTCACCAATTGCAAATAAATCTGTATTAATATTCATAACTTTTCTTGGATTAACTGTTAATTTTTCAATCAGTGATTTTAGGCTCATACCATTTTCTTTGACTAAAACCTTATTAACAACTCCAAAACAGCTTTCTAAACCAATCATTCCAAATTCTGCATCATTAAATGTTGTTTCTTTATCTTCAATCGTATGGGGAGCATGATCGGTTGCAATACAATCAATAATACCGCTTTTAATACCATCAATTAGTTTCTTCCTATCATTTTTAGATCTAATTGGTGGACCAACTTTAAGATTTGTATCAAATCCAACAATATCATCATCACAAAAATATAGGTGATGAGGCGAAACTTCTGAACTAATTAGTTTACTTTTAGATTTAAACAACTTAATTAATTCAACTGATTCTTTTGTAGAAACATGTGGAATATGTAATCTAGCATTCAAAGATAATGCTAATGCAAGATCCCTATATACCATAACTGATTCAGCTAAATTAGGATTACCTTTAAGTCCCAAATTATCCGAATTTGGCCCTGCATTCATAACTCCTTCATTTCTTAAATAAATATCTTCCGCATGATTAATAATAGGAAGATCAATCATCTTTGCATATTGTAACGCTAACGCCATAAACTGTGCATTCTGAATTGGAATCCCATCATCGCTAAATGCAATAGCACCATTTTCTTTCATTAAAATCATTTCAGTTAATTCTTTGCCTTTCTGTCCCTTAGAGACAGCACCGATAGGAAAAATATCGATTGGGAGATGATTACTTTTACCGCAAATATAGTAAATATGCTCTGCTGAATCGATTGAAGGATTAGTATTTGGCATTGTACAAACTTGGGTAAAACCACCCGCTAGTGCAGCAATAGATCCAGATTTAAGGTTTTCTTTATCCTCTCTACCAGGCTCCCTAAAATGGGCATGGATATCACAGAAACCATGAGTAACCACCAGGCCTTTACAATCAATTTTTAAAGTATCTTTATCTCGAGACGATATAGTTTTTCTAATTGAAGCGATACTACCATTTTTAATCAATATATCACCAATAAATGTTTTCTTTGAAAACGGATCAATGATTCTTCCACTCTTGAGTAATATTTTTTTAGGTTGTTTCTTGGTAATCATAATTTTTTCGACTTATCACCTAACAATAAATAAAGGATGGACATTCTCGATGCAACTCCATTTAAAACTTGATCTAGAATAACAGCATTTTTAGAATCAGCAATTGTACTATCAATTTCAATTCCTCTATTCATCGGACCTGGATGCATAACAGTAATATCCTTTTTTAATTTATTCACTCTTTCATAGGTTAATCCAAATGTTCTATGGTATTCTCGTGTTGATGGAATTCTTCCTAAATGCATTCTTTCAAGTTGTATACGAAGAACAATGACAGCATCACACCAATTTAAAACTTCATCCACATTATGAGTAACATTAATGCCTAATTTTGTAACATCATTTGGAAGCAATGTGCTAGGACCGCAAACTACAATTTCGGCACCTAATTTTTTCAGTCCAAAGATATTACTTCGTGCTACCCTGCTATTTAATATATCTCCAATAATTCCAATTTTTAAATTTTTAATTTTTCCAAATTTTTCCTTAAGAGTTACCATATCCAAAATGGCCTGTGTAGGATGTTCATGAGATCCGTCTCCAGCATTAATAACTGAACCATCAATATATTCAGTTAATTTTAAAGCTGCACCTGGATGAGAATGTCTTATTATTGCTCCATCAATCTGCATTGACTCAATATTCTGAACTGTATCTTTTAACGTCTCTCCTTTTTTAACACTACTACCAGTTGCTGAAAAATTAATACTATCTGCACCCAATCTCTTTTCAGCTAAAGTAAAACTAATCTTTGTTCTTGTGGAATTCTCAAAGAACATATTAACCAAAGTTTTCCCTTTCAAAAGATTAATCTTTCTTCCAGGAGAATCAAGGATTTGTTTAAATTTAAATGAGGTATCGATGATTTTATTCAAATCAGAAATTGGAAAATCTTCTAAACCAATAAGATGTTTGCTTTTTAGCATCATT
>PAIR01000074.1 GCA_002704905.1 Fidelibacterota bacterium | reverse complement strand
TTTCTGTATTTGTTCATAGTTGTTTTTTTTAGTTAATTAATTATTTTTTTTGCATTATTTAATTTATTTGACAAATCTTCAATAAAGATTGTCTCTGGATAATATCTTAGAAAATTAACAAGAGATCTTTCAAGTTCAGTAACTCTTTCAATTATTTTAGATTCTATACTATTTATAGCAATTTCATAGGTAGACATCCATCTATAGTATAATGCCTCTTCACGAAAAATAGTTCCAGGATAGTCTGCTACGAAATTATCTAAAGATCTAATTGCAGAATTATAATCCCTAATTGTATAATATTGCTTAGAAATTTCAAATTCTTTTTTTTCAAGTTTATTTTGTAATTGTTCAATTAATTCAATTGCTTCTGTAGTAAATTCAGAATTAGGGTACCTATTTATAAAAATTTGAAGTTTTTCAATTGCAGTATTTGTATCATCTTGATCAAGACTAAAGATTGGTGAAAGCATAAAATATGATTTACCTTCCATAAAATAAGCATCAATAATCCTTTGACTATTAGGGTATGATTTAATAAAATTTTCAAATTGAATAGCAGCTAAATAATATGATTTAGTCTCAAAATATGTATTTGCAAAAAAGAATCTTAACCTTTCTCCTTGAGGTTTTCCACTATAACTAGGCATAATTTGCTCTAAAAGTGCACTAGCTCTTCTAAATTCCCCATTATTATAATATTTTTCTGCAGCAGTATATTTATCAACTTCATTTTCAGTGCTATTAAGTATTTTTTGATAATCATTACAAGAAATTGTGAAAATAAATAATATTAATATGCCTAAGAGTCTAATCATTTTGCGAATGTATTAATTATATAAAATATAATTGACAAATTTATGATAAGTTTATGAAATTAAATTATTAAAATCCTCCTCAGTAATTATTGGGATATTCAGGTCTTGAGCCTTGTTTTTCTTTGCCCCTCCCATTTTATCTCCTCCAATTATAAAGGAAGTGTTTGATGAAACTGAAGATTTTATTTCACCTCCATTAGTTTCAATTATTTTAATCAATTCGTCTCTTGAATAATTTTTAAAAACTCCTGATACAATTATTTTTTTTCCTTCAAGTTTATTTGATGTATTTATAAACTTTTCATCTTTACTTAAGTTAAGGCCTACATTATATAATTTTTCAAGTATTTTTTTATTTAAATCATCTTTAAAATAAGAAACTATACTATTTGCAGTTTTATCACCAATTTCATTTATTGCTGAAAGAGTTTCAAAATCCATCTCAATTAAATCATATATAGAATTAATATGTCTTATGATATTTTTTGAAGCAGATTCACCTACATATCTGATTCCAATGCCATATAATACTTTTTGGAATGATTTTGTTTTTGAATCTTCAATTCCTTTTTTAAGATTATCAACTGATTTTTGAGCAAATCCTTCGAGTTTTGAAATTCTATAATAGTCTAAATTATATATATCTGATATATCATTTATTAAACCCTTATCATATAGTAATCTAATAGTTTCATCACCAAATCCATCAATGTTCATAGCCTTCCTTGAGACAAAATGTTGTATCCTTCCAATTGCTTGTGGCCTACATTTAATAGTATTTGGGCAAAAATAATTTGCCTCAGATTCATGTTTTTGAAGAGTAGTATCACATTCTGGACATAAATATGGAAAAACAATCTCATCTTCTTGCAAACCTCTATTATTAGAGTCGATACCAGTTATTTTTGGAATTATTTCACCTCCTTTTTCAACAAAAACTGAATCATTAACTCTCAGCTTATACTTAATCATTTGATCATAACTATGAAGTGATGCTCTTTTAACAATTGAGCCTGAGATTAGAACTGGTTCTAAATTTGCAACAGGAGTAATTGCACCTGTTCTTCCAACATTAAATGAAATTGAATTTAATTTAGTTACAAGGTTTTCTGCTTTAAATTTATATGCGATTGCCCATCGAGGAAATTTGGAGGTAAAGCCTAATTTTTTTTGATAATCAATATTATTAACCTTTATTACTATACCATCTATTTCAAAAGGCAAATTTTCTCTTTCCTTGTTCCAGTATTTTATATATTCCTTTACAAAGTCTATGCTTTTAACAACTTTATCATATTTAGGAACTTTAAACCCCATATCCCTAGCAAGGTTTAATAAATTAGAATGTTCATTTATAGTTAAATCATTTGAGACTATAGAGTATAAAAAGCATTCTAATGGTCTTCTTGCTACTTCTTTAGAATCCAGAAGTTTAATACTTCCTGAAGCAGTATTTCTTGGATTCATGAATAAGGATTCACCATTTAGTTCTCGATTTTTATTTAGTGCTTTAAATGATTCTGTTAGTATTATAATTTCACCTCTGATTTCAAATTTTTTAGGAAATGATATACTATTTAATTTTAATGGTATAGAGTTTATGGTTTTTAGATTTTTAGTTATATCATCCCCCTGTACTCCATCTCCTCTAGTAAGACCTTTAATTAACTTACCATTTTCATAGAGAAGATTTACAGAGGTTCCATCATATTTTAATTCACAACAAAATTCAATATCAGATATATCCAAAGTTTTTACAATTCTTTTATGCCATGAATCAATCTCTTCATCTGAGTAGGTGTTATCAAGAGAATACATTGGAAAAATATGCGTATCTGAATCAAATTTATCAGAAAGACCTCCACCTACTCTTCTAGAGGGTGATTCTATATCATAAAACTCAGGATATTTATTTTCAAGATCAATTAGCTCTTCAAGTAATTTATCATATTCAAAATCAGAAATTATATTATTATTGAGATCATAATAATTGTGATTATGATCTTTAATTAATCCTCTTAATTCTAATATTCGTGACTTAATTTCTTTCATTTTAAAATGTAATCTTTACAAATCTTTTTTTGCCTTCAAAATCATCTTTAAAGTTAACATCATTTAGATTATTTTTAGCAAGCATTTGCTTAATTTCTTTTATATATATAGGATTGATTTCAAAATATATAAAACCATTTTTATTTAAGTTAAGCTTAGAAAATTTAACTATTTCTTTATAATATAGAATTGGATCTTCTAATGGAGCAAATAATGCAATTTCAGGTTCAAATTTTACGTTTTTACCAATTCTTGAAGCTTCATTTAATGTTAGATATGGAGGGTTTGAAACTATTATATCAAATTTTTCAGAAAAAACCTTTTCTTCTCTTATATCATATTCTAAAAAAGTAACTTCNGAAAAAATTCTTTTTTGATTTATTTCACAAATTTCTAATGCCTTTTTTGAAATATCAACAGCTATAGTTTCAAAATATTTATTATTTAAAGATAGAGTTATAGCAATACAACCTGANCCTGTTGCAATATCTATTACTCTTTTTTTTTCTTTTGTNTCTTTATTNTCTTCTAAAATCCAATTAGTNAGCTCTTCAGTTTCTGGTCTAGGTATTAACACGTCTTCATTAACATAGAANTCATTATCTAAAAAAANCTTTTTATNAATTAAATAATCAATAGGGTAATTAGTTTTNAACTTATCTAACCCTTCCAATAATTTATTTAACTGAGATCCTTTTAATATATAATCTGGATTAAGATTAATAAANGTAAAATCTAGATTGAAGTATTCTTTTAGAAGGATTTTAAGATAATAATCTGATTCTCNGANACTAAAATCATTCAAAGTTTTTCTATAAAGATTTCTTAGTTCAATAAGATTCATTCATAATGATTTTATCATCCAAATTGGACAAGCAAAATGTCCAGTATTTCCCATTGGNNAATNTATNTANTNAAAACCAAANTTTAAATACAATTTCTGAGCATCTAGCATATTTGGCATTGTCTCTATATAGCATNTCTTAAATTTATTTTCTTTTGCAAAATTNAAACATTTCTCGATCATTAATGANCCTAATCCTTTACCTCTCATNATTGAATCAAAATACATTTTTTGAAGCTCACATATTTCATATNCTNCATNTTTTAATTGAGAAATTCCAGCACCACCTTTTATTATATTATTTTCTTCAACAATAAAATATTTAGACCTTGGNGANTGATATGCTTCATAAATAGAGTCAATNTCAGGGTCNTNAAATGCNGTNCCTTTATNTGGAANCCCCATCTCAATAAGNATCTTTCGNAATAAAGTTGCTAACTCANAATTATCGCTTTTTTTTACTTCTCTAATATTCACTANCAAAATAAATTTAATCTAAATTTACAATAGATTTAATTAATATTGAATTAAATGAATAGTGATAATTTCTTCATGCAAAGATGTCTAGATCTTGCAATNAAAGGCATTGGNAAAACGTATCCNAANCCTNTAGTAGGATGTGTTATTGTCAACGATAATAAAATTATCAGTGAAGGATGGCATAAATTATATGGAGGTGTTCANGCNGAAGTTGATGCAATTAATAAAATTGAAGATAAGANTNTCTTNAAGAACTGTTCATTATACGTAAATCTTGAACCTTGTAATCATCACGGAAAAACTCCACCATGCACCAATTTAATATTAAAANATGGNATAAAGAATATAATAATAGGAATTAANGATCCAAATAAAAATGTANATGGAAATGGTGTTGAATATTTAAAAAGNAANGGTTGTAAAGTAAAGGTTAATGTTCTAGAAGAAGAATGCAAGTTTATAAACAGAAGNTTTCTAACATTTAATAACCTAAAAAGACCTTATATAACATTAAAGTGGGCTGANAGTAAAGATGGNTTTATTGGNCCAATAAAAAATAAATTAAATTCNGGAAAAGTNTTCTGGTTATCNAATGAAAAGTCTAGAATCTTATCTCATAAATGGAGAACTGAAGANCATTCTATTTTGGTNGGAGTTCAAACAATCATTGATGATAATCCTGAATTAACTTCTAGATTTTATAAAGGAANNAATCCAATAAGAATTGTAATTGATCCTAATTTAAGNATNCCTCTAGAATCAAATGTACTAAACANTGCATCTAAATCAATAATTTTTTCTAACACAANANNGAAAACGGATGANTTAAATATTCANACAAATGATTTTAGTAATAAGGAATCAATAATTANTANTATCTACAATCAAGGTATTCAATCAGTTATTGTTGAAGGTGGNAAAAGNACTATTCAATTTTTCATAGATAATAATTATTGGGATTGTATAAAGNTATTTCAAACAGATAAGTTANTAAATNAGGGGACTCCTANACCAGATTTTAATATTAATGATTATGATTATAAAATGATAGATAATGATAGATTATATGAATTATTTAAGAATNAAAAAATTTCTCTTTAATTTCTATAGGACACTTTTTAGGTTTTTTTGTTTTAGGATCATAAAATGCTAGCTTAGTTGTTCCACTGCATATTTTAACTTTATTTCCCTTAAAAATTTGATATTTAAATTCAATTGTTGACATTGGTTCCTTCTCACAGTTTATTTGAATTTCAAATTCATCTCCAAAAAAAAGAGGATTATTGTATATTATTGAACATTCAACCACAGGTANCCAAATATTTTTTTTTTCTAATTCNTNATATTTTATATCAAGAAATTCAAACCATTCTATTCTTGACATTTCAAAATATTTNAAATANTTACTATGATGAACAAACCCCATTTGATCAGTTTCATAATATCTAACTTTATTTTTTTTTGTTATATACNCCATAAACNTTTTAATTATTGAAAGATTTTATNAAAATTCCTACANNTCTCCTTCNNCTTATTTTATGAAAAAAAAATTTAATAATCAATAGCATNNANGATTTTTTTTTCATTTTTTTTCATTCATATTTGTTNCTACAACCTTAAACCTTTAAATCTGTTTATAAATGTCACTAATCCAAGTTANCAAAAAATGAATCAAAGCCCTTCATCCGTTTGGAATAATTGCTTATNATTTATTGAGGATAATATTCAACCTCAAGCCTATAGCACTTGGTTTAAACCAATAATACCTGTAAAAATTACAGATAACGTTTTAAGTATACAGGTNCCTAGTAAATTTTTCTATGAGTGGNTAGAAGAACATTACATAAAGATATTAAAACTAGCATTGACAAAAGAGCTAGGTAAAGATGCTAGGCTTGTTTATGTTATTAAAATGGAAAATACATTTGGTAACAAAGCNCCTTATACAGAAAAAATACCAAGTTCAAATAATTCTAGTTTAAAATCTCAAAATGTTGAAACACCTTTTACAAGCTTTACTAGTGAATTAAAGAACCCTTTTGTAATCCCTGGAATAAGAAATCTACAAATTGANTCTCAACTTAATCCAAATTATACATTTGAAAATTTCCTAGAAGGTGACTCTAATAGACTTGCAAGATCAGCTGGATTAGCTGTTGCAAATAAACCAGGAGGGACNTCATTTAACCCTCTTNTAATATATGGTGGTGTTGGGTTAGGAAAAACACATTTAGTTCATGCAATTGGAGTTGATATTAAAAAAAGCTACCCTGATAAAACNGTTTTATATATCTCTNCNGAAAAGTTTACCCAACAATATATTGATTCAGTTAAGAAAAATANTAGAAATGATTTTATTCATTTTTATCAAGTTATTGATATATTAATTGTTGATGATGTACAATTCTTATCTGGAAAATCAGGAACTCAAGATGTTTTCTTCCATATATTTAATCATCTACATCAGAATGGGAAACAAGTAATTTTGACATCAGATAAANCTCCTCTTGATATGCAAGATATTGAACAGAGACTTCTATCTAGATTTAAATGGGGATTATCTGCTGAACTTCAAACTCCTAATTTTGAAACTAGAGTTTCAATACTCAAAAACAAATTATTTAGAGATGGTGTTGAAATTGATAATGAAATAACTGAGTATGTTGCAAAAAANATAAATTCAAATGTTAGAGAATTGGAAGGTGCTATTATTTCNCTTATTGCCCAGTCTTCATTTAATANAGCTGAAATAACTCTTGATTTAGCTAAAGATGTTATAAATAAATTTGTTAAAAATAATAGAAGAGAGGTTTCAATAGATTACATTCAAAAAGTTGTGTCTGATTATTTTCAAATGGATATAGAAACNCTTCAATCAAAAACTAGAAAAAGACATATTGTTCAAGCAAGGCAAATTGCAATGTACTTTGCTAAAAAATTCACAAAAGCTTCACTTGCTAGTATAGGAACACAAATTGGAAGAAGAGACCATGCAACTGTATTGCATGCTTGTAAGACTGTTGATAATTTAAGTTTCACAGATAAGCAATTTAGGAAATATGTTGAAGATTTAAATCAAAGACTAACTGTCTAAAATTTTATCTGTATATCCCTCTACTATTTATCCAACGGATATAAACTTTTCTGTTTCTATTATGTTCAGATAAATCACTTGCAAAAAGGTGATACCCTCTATTATATGGATTAGCAACCATATATAGATAGTTATGTTTTTCGTAATTAAGAACGGCATCTATAGCAGATATATCAGACATTGTTATGGGTCCTGGTGGTAGACCCTTTATTTTATATGTATTAAACTCTGAATCTAACTTAAGATCACGATAAAGAACTCTTCTAATTATAGTGTCAAAATTCTTGTAATATTCTTTTATTGTATAGATTACTGTAGGATCTGCTTGAAGCCTCATATTATCTCTAAGCCTATTAATGTATAAGCCTGCAACTCTTGGACGTTCATCAATTTTTCTACTCTCAATTTGTACAATTGATGCAAGAGAAATGACCTCTAGTCTAGTTAAGCCTAAACTTTTAGCTTTTTCTGACCTATCTTGATTCCAAAACTTATTGTACTCTTCTAGCATTCTATCTCTAAAATCCTCAGGACTAGTATTCCAATAAATATTGTATGAGTTAGGAATATACATAGACATAGAATTTAAATCATCAAAGCCATTATCTTCTAAAAAACTCTTTTCAAGAAAAGCATTTAATAAAGAAATACTATCTGCCAATATTTGTCTAGAAACTGTTCCAACTAAATCTTGGATTCTTTCCTGATTATTAAAAGTAACTGTTAAAGATGTATTGTTAAACTTTAATGAATTAATAATTTCTTTATTCCCAGCTCCCTTGTTCACCTTGAATCTTCCTGATTTAATATTTTCAGTATAATCCATTCTTTTAGCAGCCCTTAAGAAAGTCTTTGGATATTTTATTTTTTGATTTATTGTATCTAAAATACTAACTATACTGTCAGATGAGTTTATGTAGATAAAAGTAGAGTCTTCATCAAAATTTGTATTATCTCTATGCATTATATTATAATAACTAAATAATAGTATCATAAGCGCAATTGTAACAGAAATTGATGTTGCCTTTTTCATTTATCTAAAATTTTTTGATAAAGTAACTCATCAAAATATTTATTATTATAAAATATCCAATCTTTTTTATTTCCAACTTTAAGATAACCATGTTTTTCAAAAAGTTTAATACTTTCAATATTTTCAGTTGAAATATTAGCATAAAGTTGATGTATAGGAATATATTTTTTCACATAATTTTCTATCAAATCTAATGATATTGAACCTAAACCTTTTGATCTGTATTTTTCAAAAATAATTACCCCTACTCCTGCCCTTTTATTTATCATATCATATTTAAATAAGTCAATAAAACCAAATGGTAAGTTATTTTTATCACTTAAGACCAGTCTAACTTGTTTATGTTCAATAATATCAAGATGAGAATTTTCAATAAATTTTTTAAGACTGTGTTTTGAAAATGGAGAAGATGTATTTGAATATTTCCATAAAGACTTATCATTTTCAGTATCATATAATATATCTAGATCATCTGGTTCTAAAGCTCTTAAGATATATTCATTTATATTATCCATGTTAAACAATCGTTAAAATAAAATTATTAAAAGACATAATATATTATTTTTACAAATAAAAAGATGAAATCCAACTTAAAAATTATAATCGTTTCATTAACATGTTCAATTATTTCAGTTTTATTTTATTCAATATTCTTAAATAATTCAACTGTTAAGGAAGAGAACAACATTTTAACATACAACAATGATTATTTCAAAAGCTTTGTTAATACTTCTGGGTTAAATAACAATCAATCTTCTAGTAATTTCGGCTCACCAGATTTAACCTTTGCTGCAAAAAAATCAATTAATGC